>CALWXY010000094.1 GCA_944385595.1 uncultured Oscillospiraceae bacterium | reverse complement strand
CGATGCCGTCGGAGGCGCGCGGCGGATAATCCCCGTTTTCGGTTGTGATTTTGCCGCCCGGTGTTTATAATGCAGGCAAAAACATCCCGCGCGCGGCGCGGGGAGGAAGGCGGGCGTGAATATGATTTTCTATTTTTCCGGGACGGGCAACTCGGCGTGGGCGGCGCGGCGGCTCGCGCGCCTCACCGGGGACGAGGCTCTGGACATCGCAAAGCTGAGCGCGCCGCCGCGCGGGCGGAGCTGGAGCGCATTTCCGGCGAGATTCTGCGGCGGGAGCGGGTCTGCCGCGTCCATGAGGGGCGCATGGCGGGACTCAAATCCGGCATTGTGAACTATGGCTTCAACCGCTTCGCCCGGAGCGCGAAGCCGTTTTTCGCCGATGACGGCTGTACAGGCTGCGGCATTTGCGCCGCGAGCTGCCCGGCCAGCGCCATCACCATGAAAAACGGCAGGCCGGCCTGGGCGGCGCAGTGCTATCAGTGCCTGCGCTGCATAAACGAGTGCCCGCAGCAGGCCATCCAGTACGGCAAGCGCACCGCCGGGCGGCGGCGCTACAGCATCCGCGGATATCTGCCGCAGGATGAACAGTGAGGCGGCGGGATGGAGACTAAGCGCATGTCCCGGCGAAAAAAGCTGCTGCCGGCGGGCGGAATCGTCCTGATTGCGCTGGCGGCGGCGTTTTTCCTGTACGCCTCCGATTACTACCACGCGGACGGCGAGGCGCTGGCCGTGCTGGCGCAGGAGGGCGGCAACCACGCCCAGTTCGGCAACTACGGCCCCCAGAAGGGGGATTCGCCCGCGACGATTACCGCCGCCGAGCAGCAGGAGCAGACCGTGGAGGCCGTCTCGGCCTTCCTGGCGTCCGCGCGCTGAGAGATGACATATGGAGAAAAACAGGGCTCGGAGGCAAAGCCTCCGAGCCCTGTTTTCATTTGCCGCTCACGCCTCGAAGAGCGCAATCTGCGTGCCGTGCTCGCGCAGGAGGCGGAGCAGGTCCGCGGTTTTGAGCCACACGGTAGCGGTGTTGTCGTTGGGGTGGACGCCGATCAGGCCGGGGGAGTCCAGAAACGAGCTGTCGAGCCAGAAGGACACGCGGCGCCCGAGGTCGTTGAGCAGGCCGAGCGGGGTTACCGCGCCGGGGATGAGGCCGAGCATGTCCATCAAATCGGAGTCCGAGGCGAAGCTGAGCGGGCGCGTGCCGTGCCGCAGACGGAAGGCTTTCAGGTCGACGCGCCTGTCGCCCCTGACCGTGATCAGATAGTAATTTCGCTTTTGTCGTCCCTGACGAAGAGGTTTTTGGCGTCGGACTCCGGGTACGGCAGCCGAACCTCGGCCATCTCCGCCATGTTGAACACGGCCGCGTGCTCGGTCACCTCGAAGTCGATGCCGCGCGCGGCCAGAAGGTCGTAAATCTCCCGCTTATCCATCGTCAGCCCCGCTTTCTCAGAATGTTCACCCGCCGCACGGCCCGACCGCTGCGTCGAGATTGTCGATGATGAACTGCTGCGCCGCTTTGTCGTACACCACGACCGTATAAATCCCGTTCGCCCCCTGGCGCTGCTCGGTGGAGATTCCGAGCAGACGCCCGTTTCCTGTCGGCCTGCGGGCGATTTTCTCCAGCTCCGTCATCGCAATTCCTCCCTGTTCCAACTCACCGCGCGGGGGCGTAGACCCAGCCGTAGCTGTAGACGCGGGTGGCGACGCTGCTGGGGCTGTGCCCCTCGCTGCTGTGGCGGGCGAAGGTCTTTGTCTCCACCTCGCGGACAAGCAGGCCGTCCTCATACTCGTAGGTCGTGACGCTCTCGTATGACGGGCTGCCGTCGCCGCCGCACGGCATGGCGCTCCGCTTTTAGATTTGGCCATTGCAATCCCTCCGGAGCTTTTCTGACTAAAGTATACCAGGCTTTATATGCAAAAGCAATCGCGCCGCGCTTGTGGAGCGCGCGCCGATGCGGTACAATAGGCGCAGGAAGGCGAAGCCTGCTTCGCCATAGCCTGAATGCCTGAGGAGGAAACGAAATGGCGACGATTTACTGTCCGAACTGCGGAAGTCCCGTGATGCTGAGGGGCGACGGCTGGGAGTGCGGCTGGTGCGGCGACTTTGGGGACATCAGCTCGCTCAGCCGGCCGGAGCGCGAGAAGCTGCGCGCGGAGCTGGCGGCGGAGGTGCTGGAGCAGGGCGTCGTGTCCATAGTGGAGGGCGTGCAGGCGCGATACGGCGAGAGCGACGAGACGCTCACCCTGAGCTGCAAGCTGGCGCTGTACGGGATGACGGAGGCGCTCATCCCGGAGGAGCGGCAGACGCCGCGCAACCTGCATCTGCTGAAAGCGTTTTTCGAGCGGCACACGTTCTGCACTGCGGCGGAGGTGCTGGGCGCGGCGCAGAGCGGTGAGGCGGCGTTCGGGGATATGTTCTCGCTGACGGGCGAGCGGCTCGGTTCGTTCTGGGCGGAGCTGCCGCCGGAGGACTTGCGCGGCGGCTGGCTGGACACGGTCGTGGACGGCCTGAGCGCGGTGGAGGGCGTGTTCACCGGGGAAGAGGGGCTGAAACAGCGCCTGCTCGCGATTTTGGAGGACACCCGGCGCCGCGGACATAAATAAAAAGGCATGGTTTCCCGGCGGAAGCCGGGACACTATGCCTGTAATTATCTCTGTTGCAGGTTAGCCTTTTTTGTAGCCGCACTTGGGGCAGACGCCTTTTTCGTTCAGCGCGATGCCGCACAGCGGGCAGCGGTCGATTTTGTTGCGCGTCTCGAACTCGGCGGAGGCCGCGTTGACGCCGCTGGTGAAGGTGATTTTGGCGATGTTCAGCTTGTCCTTGAGCAGGTCGTAGACAATCTTGATCATGCCCTCGACGGTCATGGTCTCTTTGGTGACCACCAGGCGGCACTCCGGGTAGGCCTTGGCGAGCTCGGTCTCGAAGGCGGGGCCTTTCATCTGGTTCTGGGGCGCGCCGTCGCGTATGCCCTGCTCCTCGTAGACCTTCAGAATCGCGGGCAGCAGCGGGTCGTCGTGGCGCAGAATCAGCGCGTGGTCGAAATTCTTCAGCACGGACCAGGCGGTCTTCTGAATCTCGTTGCAGGGGAACACCATGTTGACGCCCGGCTCGACGCTGTCCTCAACCTCTATGGTGAGCACGCCGGTGTGGCCGTGGAGATATTGAGCCTCGCCCTTGAAGCCGTAAAAGCGGTGGGCGTACTGCAGGTCCAGTGTGGTTATACTTCTCATAAATTACCTCCTTAAATTTTATTCTGCCCTCCGGGGGCATCTATCTGCGTTTCGATTTCTTCCTGTTCAGCTCGTCCCGAGCTTGTACACAGTGTAGCGCAAAAGGCCGGCGGAGTCTGTGATAAAGTCACAGAGCGGAGGATTTTTGAGAAAATTCCGGCGGAGGCGGCTCTCAGCCGAGCGGAATCGCGACGGTCGCCGAGTCGGAGCCGCCGGAATCGTAGCGGAACTCGAAGCCCAGCTCCAGCTCCGCTATGTCCGCGGCGGAGGCAATGTCCAGCTCCTCGAGCGAGCTCTCCGGCAGGCGGAGCTCGATGACGCCGCTCTGCCCGTCCTCAAGCTCGGGGCCGTAGTAGTAGGCGTCGGCCATGTAGCCGTTCACGGAGAGCGAGTCGTACTCGCAGGCTATGTAGAGCGGCCTGCCGCTGTTGTTCTCCGCGAGCAGGAGGGCGATGACATCGGAGCTGTAGCCGGAGTCGTCGTCCATGAGGCCCTTGAAGACTATGCGGATTCCGCCGGAGCTGCAGACCTCGGCGCCCGACGGGTCGAAGCCGCCCTCCGCGCCGGGGATTTCCAGCTCGATGCGCCGCGCCGGGGCCGTGTCGCGGCTCTCCGCGTCCTCCTGGACGACGGTCAGCGCCACGGAGGCGAGCTCCTCGATGCCGCACGGCTCCCAGTAGGCCGGGTCGAGGATGGAGCTCAGCTCCAGCTCCATGATGTAGCGCTTGCCGGGGTTCACCTCGCCGGTCGCCCAAGAGAGGCTGGCGGTCGCGAGGCCGTTTATGGCCACGTTCTCCGCGCTGAGATAGAGCATGGAGTCGCCGGTGTTTTCAAATTCCAGCAGCATGGCCGGCTCGCCGGATTCGCTCCGCAGCAGGGCGCTCGAGAGCTGCTTCACGCCGTTTTCGTCATAGAGGGACTCGTCGGAGAACCAGACGGTCTCGTAGCCGAACAGCGAGGCCGACCGGCCGGATATCGCCTCCTGATAGCGGTTGACGCCGTAGTCGTGGGCGTCGTAGGCGGTGGTTTTGAGCGGGAGCGGGCCGGTGTAGCTGTAGTTATAGTCCTCGTCGCGTATGGCGAAGCCCATCTCCAGGTCGGCAATCTCGTCTATGCCGTAGACGAGGAGGGAGTCGTAGTCGAAGGAGACGGACTCCTTCGCCTTTTTGCCGTCGGCCACATCGCAGGACATGTAGCCGCCTGAGACCATGTAGCCGTTCACGGAGTTGCAGCTGTAGCCCATGGTGCCGCTGCTGAACGAGAGGTTTTTGCCGCTGGTGTTCTCTATGGTCAGATTCAGCTCGGCATCGTATTCGGAGTAGCTGAGAGAATCCGCCGTGATTTTGACGCCGTCTTTGTCGAGCAGGACGGTCGGCTCTATGGCGGGCTCGGAATTGAAGATTGCGGGCGAGAGGTCGGGCGCGGCGGATTCGGGCGCGGCGCTCTCCGCGCTCGACGGCTCGCCGCAGGCCGCGAGCGAGGCGAGCAGCGCAAGTGCGAGCAAAGCGGGCAGAAATTTCGTTTTCATGTTTGTTCCTCCTTTGATTTTGAGAGTGGGACGCGAAGCTCCGAAAGCGCATGACGGCTACGGCGCGGCGATATACTCCTTTGCCAGTGAAATAAGCTCGCGCAGGCGGAACAGTTCCGCCTCGAGCGCGGCGGTTTTGGCCTCGACGGCTGCTTTTCTGACGGCCTCCGGGGCATCGATCAGCTCGCGGATCTCGCTCAGGCGAAAGCCCAGCTCCTGATAGAAGCGTATGAGCCGGATGCGCTCGCGCTCCGGCTCGCCGTAGAGCAGATGGCCGTATTTGTTTTTCCCGGCCGGGGCGACGAGCCCGGCCTTTTCGTAGCCCTGTACAGCCCGGCGGGATACCTTCAGTTCGGCGCACAGCTGGCGCAGCGTCTGTCTCATGTGCATTTCCTCCTCACGGTAAAACTGCACGCGGCGTGCAGTCAAGAGCTTTGCGGAAAAATCGCATCCCGCAAGATAAGCTGTAAATTTCGCGAGAGAGGAAAAAGGCGCCCGGCAAAAGCCGGACGCCTTTTTTGCTTGCGCTGTTCAGTTTCAGCCGCCGATGCTGCGGAGTTTGAGGCCGGATTTCTCCTCGATGAAGGCGCGAAATTCCGTCAGGCTGCCGCCGGAGAGGGCGGCCTTGTCGAAGGCGAGGGCGTGGTCCCTGCCCATGACGAAGACGATGTACCCGCCAGTCTCCGCGGCGGCGAGGATGCCGTCGTACTGCCATGAGGTCTCCGCGGCGGCGGTTTTTATCAGGAAGCAGTCCGCGCGAAACAGCGCGTCGGCGACCTCGGTGCCGGGCAGGGCCGCGCGCATGGCCAGACGGGCGTTTATGGCGTCCTCCTTCCAGGACACCAGCGCCAGAACGGCGGCGACGGCGCAGGTGAGCGCAATCTGCCACGCCGTGCCCCAGGACATCCACATGGACAGCGCGAACAGACCGGCTATGAACCAGCCGCGGCGGCGGCTTGTGACGCTCCGCTCGCTGCGGACGGTTTTCCGCACGGCCCGCGCCATGGCGGTCAGCGTGTTCAAATCGTATTTGGTGCGGCAAGTGAATTCCATGTAAGCCTCCGTAAGCCGTGTGATGTGGGCACCACTATATCAG
>CALWXY010000093.1 GCA_944385595.1 uncultured Oscillospiraceae bacterium | reverse complement strand
TCGTCTACCACCGCTCCCAGCAGGAGGAGGTCATGGCCGCGCTGCGCGGCTTCTGGTTCTCGCAGATGGCCCTCGCCGGACGCAGCGGCACCGCCCGCGACAACGCCGAGGCGGCAAAGGCCAGGCTTGCGGACATAGCCACCGAAAAGGCCGCCATAGCCGCAGAGATAGCGGCCGAAAAGCCCAGACGAGACGAGCTGAAGCTCGCCATCGACCACATGAGCGGGCGCATAGCCCAGGCCGAGGCCACTGAGCGCCTGCTCTCCACCAGCAGCACCATAGTCCTCGAGGGCTGGGTGCCGGACGAGGCCGAAAAGGCCCTCGGCGAGAAGCTCGAGCAGTTCGACTGCGCATGGGAGACCGAGACCCCCTCGCCCGACGAGGCCGAAAAAGTCCCCATCAAGCTCCGCAGCAACGCGCTCACCGAGCCGATGACCGTCCTCACCGAGATGTACAGCCTGCCGGCCTATAACGGCGTCGGCCCCAACCCGCTCATGCTGCCGTTCTTCCCGCTCTTTTTCGGGATAATGTTCGCCGACCTCGCCTACGGGCTCATGCTTTTCGCCGCCGGGATATTCCTCTACGGTAAGACGAAAAAGCGCGGCGGGACGATGAAATATTTCGGCGGGCTCATGCTCGAGTGCGGCTTCGTGGCGGCGATAGTCGGCGCTCTCACCGGCGGCTTCTTTGGCGACGCGCCGACGCAGATAGCGGCCATGTTCGGAGTCGACTTCGTCATGCCGGCGCTCATACAGCCCATTGAGGACCCATTGCCCATCCTTGTGATAGGCATAGCGCTCGGCCTCGTGCAGATGCTGCTGGCCGTGTGTGTGAACGGCTGGCTGATAGCGCGCGACGGCAACAGAGCCGACGCCTTCTGGGAGGTCGCGCCCGTTTTCGTCGTGTTCATCGGCCTTGCGCTCGGCGCGCTCGGCATAAGCTGGATACCCGAGATAGTCGGCATAGTCATGGTCGTCTACGCCCAGGGCCGCGCGAGCAAGTCCATAGGCGGAAAGATAGGCAACGGCATCTACGGGCTCTACAGCTTCGTGAGCGGCTGGTTCGGCGACGTGCTGTCCTATAGCCGCCTGATGGCGCTGATGCTCTCAGGCTCCGTTATCGCCCAGGTCTTCAACTCGCTGGGCGCGATGGGCGGGCCCATAGTCTTCGTCATCGTCTTCCTCGTGGGCCACGCGCTCAATATGGCGCTCAACCTCATAGGCTGCTTCGTACACGCGCTGAGGCTCCAGTATCTTGAGTATTTCGGAAAGTTTTACCGTGAAGGCGGCAAGCCCTTCACGCCTCTGGCAGTTAAAACAAAATATGTAGACATCAAGGAGGACTAAGTTAATGAACGGATTTTTTGCTGATTTCGGTGGAATGGCAATAGGACTTCTGGGCGCGGGCCTCGCGGCCGGCCTCTGCTGCGCGGGCAGCTCCCGCGGCTGCGGCATCGCCGGTGAAGCCGGCTGCGGGCTGCTGAGCGAGGACCCCTCGTCTTTCTCCAAGGTCATGATACTCCAGGTCATCCCCGGCACCCAGGGCCTCTACGGCTTCGTCATCTGGTTCCTCGCCATCATGTGGATGGGCGTGCTGGACGGCTCCGCCGTCGGCATGGACGTCGCCACCGGCCTCAAGTACGCCTGCGCCTGCCTGCCGATGGGCATAGGCGGCGGCGTATCCGCTCCCGCACAGGGCCGCGTCGCAGCCGCCACCATCAACCTCATGGCCAAGCGTCCCAACGACTGGTTCAAGGGCGTCATGCTCTGCGTCGTCGTCGAGTTCTACGCCATACTCTCCCTGCTGGCCTCCTTCCTCATGCTGGCCAACATATAACAGGCTCCGGGCTGAAGGACTGAGCTTATGAACGGTATTGAAAAGATTACCGCGCGCATAATCGCCGACGCCGAGGCCGAGGCCGCGGCAGTCCGGGCGGATGCCGGCGCCCGCTGCGAGCAGGTGCGCGGGGACTACGACAAAAAAGCGCAGGACGAATACTGGCGTATAGTCCGCTCCGGCGTCAAGGACTGCGAGGCGCGGGTCCAGCGCCTCGGCCGCACCGCCGAGATGGAGGCCAAAAAGAGCGTCCTCACCCTCAAGCAGGACATGGTCTCCGAGGCCTTCGACAAGGCCGCTGCCGACGTGCTCGCCATGCCTGAGGAGAAGTACGCGGCGCTGCTCGCGTCCCTCGCCGCCAAGGCCGCCGAGAGCGGGGCGGAGGAGATAGTCCTCTCCGAGCGCGACTCTCACCTCGGCGAGACCGTCGCGAAGCTCGCGAACAAAGCCCTCGGCGAGCGCGGCAAGCTCGTGTATAAAGGCGCCGTGCGCGACATACCCGGCGGCGTCATACTCCGCGAGGGCGACATCGAGATCAACAGCAGTCTCGACACGCTCATTTCCCAGTACAGATACCAGCTGGCCTCTCAGGTGGCCGAGGTGCTGTTTGGCTGAGACCGCGGCTTCTCCGGAAGCCGGTAAGGAGGTATTATATTGTCAGACAAAATGATAACAGATCGCGATTATCTGTTCCTGTCGGCAATGGTCAAGGCCAGGGAGTCGAAAATGCTCACGGGCGAGCTGCTCGAGCGTATGCTCGCCGCCCCGGGCTATGAGGATGCGGCCAAGGTGCTCATGGACTGCGGATATGAGGACATGTCCCGCATGAACGCCGCCGAGGTCGACGCGGCGCTCGCTCAGCGGCGCGCCGCGGTTTTCGCGGAGATAGGCTCCTTCGCGCCGGAGAAGGGCGCGGCGGAGGCCTTCGAGCTGAAATACGACTACCACAACGCCAAGGTCATCATCAAGTCGCGCGGCGCGGGGGTATCGGGCGAGCACCTGCTGTCCGGCTCCGGGCGCGTGAGCGCGCAGACTCTGGCCGAGGCCTACGACACCGACGACTACAGGGCGGTGCCCACCGTCCTCGCCCACGCCATGGGCGAGGCGAGGGGCATACTCGCCAGAACCAACAACCCCCAGCTGGCCGACTTCTGCCTCGACAGGGCCTACTTCGCCGAGCTGAGCGCCATAGCCGGTCAGATGTCCGGCAGCTTCATGGGCGCCTATGTGAAAACGCTCATAGACGGGGCGAACCTCCGCTCCGCCGTGCGTACCGTGCGTATGGGGCGCGACCTCGAGTTCATGAAGACCGCGCTCGTGAGCGGGGGAGGCGCGAGCGTCGAGCAGGTGGCGTCAGCCGCCGTGAACGACACGCTCGCGGAGCTATACTCCGGCACCGTCTACGCCGAGGCCGCCCGCCTCGGAGGCGAGGCCGCCAAGGGCGGCACGATGACCGCCTTCGAGATGGCCTGCGACAACGCCGTCGTGGCCTTTCTGAAAAACGCGAAGCTCAAGAGCTTCGGCGACGCGCCGGTCATTGCCTACCTCGCCGCCGTCGAAAACGAGCTGACCGCCGTGCGCATGATACTCACCGGCTTCCTCGCTGGGATAAAGCCGGAGACTATCAGGGAAAGGCTGAGGGTGAGCTATGCTTAAAATTGCAGTTTTGGGCTCGAGAGACACAGTCATGGGCTTCAAGGCGCTGGGGCTGGAGGTATTTCCGGTCGAGAACGCCGACGAGGCCAGAGCCGAATTCAAAAAACTGACGCATTCCCGCGAGGAATACGCCATCATTTATATCGAGGAGAACCTGGCGCTCGAGCTTCAGCACGAGATCGACAGGCTCAAGGATCTGCCGACGCCCGCGGTCATACTCATACCCGGCAAGAGCGGCAGCCTCGGACTGGGGCAGATGGCGCTGAACGCCGCCGTTGAGCGCGCGGTCGGCAGCGCCATATGAGGCGCCGGTCACACAACTTCGAATGAAGGAAGGTAAGTAAATGAGCGGAAAAGTAATCAAAGTTTCCGGCCCGCTGGTCGTTGCCGAGGGTATGCAGGACGCTAACGTCTCCGACGTCGTGCGCGTCGGCGAGCTGGGACTTATAGGCGAGATACTCAATATGACCGGCGACCGCGCCTCCATCCAGGTCTATGAGGAGACCAGCGGTCTCGGCCCCGGCGCCGAGGTCACCACCACCGGCTACCCCCTCTCGGTGGAGCTCGGACCCGGCCTTCTGGAGAATATTTACGACGGTATACAGCGCCCCCTCACCGAGGTGCGCGAGCTGACCGGCCACACCATCCCCCGCGGCGTCAGCATCCCGGCCCTGAACCGCAGCCGCATGTGGGACTTCGTCCCGACCGTCAAGGAGGGCGACAGCGTCGTCCCCGGCGACGTCATCGGCACCGTCCAGGAGACCACCGCCGTGCTGCACAAAATACTCGTCCCCGTCGGCGTCACCGGCACGGTCAAGAGCATCAAGGCCGGCAGCTTCAATGTCGAGGCCGTCGTCGCCGTCGTGACCGACGCCAAGGGCGCCGACCATGAGCTCACCATGATGCAGAAATGGCCTGTGCGCGTCAACCGCCCCTACGTCAACAAATTCGTGCCGAACCGCCCGCTGATGAGCGGCCAGCGCGTCATCGACACCCTGTTCCCGCTCGCCAAAGGCGGCACCGCCGCTGTCCCCGGCCCCTTCGGCTCCGGCAAGACCGTCGTCCAGCACCAGCTCGCCAAGTGGTCGGACGTCGACATAGTCGTCTACATCGGCTGCGGCGAGCGCGGCAACGAGATGACCGACGTTCTGAACGAGTTCCCCGAGCTGCACGACCCGCGCACCGGCGAGCCGCTGATGAAGCGCACCGTGCTTATCGCAAACACCTCCGATATGCCCGTCGCGGCGCGCGAGGCGTCGATCTACACCGGTATCACCATAGCCGAGTACTTCCGCGACATGGGCTACGACGTCGCCGTCATAGCCGACTCCACCTCCCGCTGGGCCGAGGCCCTGCGCGAGATGTCCGGCCGACTCGAGGAGATGCCCGGCGAGGAGGGCTACCCCGCATACCTCGCCTCCCGCCTCGCCCAGTTCTACGAGCGCGCCGGCGTCGTGAGATGCCTCGGCTCGGACGACAGACGCGGCAGCCTCACCGCCATCGGCGCCGTGTCGCCTCCGGGCGGCGATACGTCTGAGCCGGTCTCGCAGGCCACCATGCGTATAGTCAAGGTGTTCTGGGGTCTCGACTCCAGCCTCGCCTACGCCCGCCACTTCCCGGCCATCAACTGGCTGAGCAGCTACTCGCTGTATATCGACGGCCTCAAGCCGTGGTACGACGAGCAGTTCGGCCCCGCCTTCATGAAAAACCGCGAGCGCGCCATGACGCTGCTCCAGGAGGAGGCCAGCCTGCAGGAGATAGTCAAGCTAGTCGGCCAGGACGCGCTCGGCGCGAACGACCGCCTCACGCTTGAGACGGCGAAGATGATCCGCGAGGACTTCCTGCAGCAGAACGCATTCGTCGATATCGACAGCTATTCCTCCTGCGACAGGCAATTCAAGCTGCTCGGCATGATACTCGAGTACGACTCGCTGTGCCGCGCGGCGCTCGGCAAGGGCGCTGAGCTGGAGAAGCTCTTCTCCATCCAGGCGCGCGACGGCATAGGCCGCGCCAAGAGCGTCGACGCCGATAAATACGCCGAGGTCTACGACGGCATCGTGAAGCAGATGACCGCCGAGATCGCGGAGATTACAGCCGGAGGTGAGGATCAGTGATCAAGGAATACAGAACAATTACTGAAATCGCCAGCCCCCTTATGATGGTCAAAAACGTCGAGGGCGTCACCTACGACGAGCTGGCTGAGATAGAGCTGCCCTCCGGCGAGACGAGGCGCTGCAAGGTGCTTGAGGTCAACGGCGACACCGCCGTCGTGCAGCTGTTCGAGTCCGCCGCGGGCATAAACCTCGCGCAGAGCAAGGTGCGCTTTCTGGGCCACAGCCTCGAGCTCGCCGTGTCCGAGGATATGCTCGGCCGCGTGTTCGACGGCATGGGCAACCCCATAGACGGCGGCCCCGAGATCCTCGCCGAGGAGCACAGGGACATTAACGGCCTGCCCATGAACCCCGCCGCGCGCGCCTACCCGTCCGAGTTCATACAGACCGGCGTCTCCACCATCGACGGCCTGAACACGCTGGTCCGTGGCCAGAAGCTGCCCATATTCTCCGGCTCCGGCCTGCCGCACGCGAACCTCGCGGCGCAGATTGCCCGCCAGGCGCGAGTGCTCGGCACCGAGTCGAACTTCGCCGTCGTCTTCGCCGCCATAGGCATCACCTTCGAGGAGTCGGAGTTCTTCGTGCAGGAGTTCAAGCGCACCGGCGCCATCGACAGAACCGTGCTGTTCATAAACCTCGCAAATAACCCCGCCGTCGAGCGTATAGCGACGCCGCGCATGGCGCTGACCGCCGCCGAGTACCTCGCGTTCGAGAAGGATATGCACGTCCTCGTCATACTGACGGATATCACCAACTACGCCGAGGCGCTGCGTGAGATCTCCGCCGCGAAGAAGGAGGTTCCGGGCCGCCGCGGCTACCCCGGCTACCTCTACACCGACCTCGCCACCATGTACGAGCGCGCCGGCCGCCGCGTCGGCAAAGAGGGCTCGATTACGATGATCCCCATACTCACCATGCCTGAGGACGACAAGACCCACCCGATACCCGACCTCACGGGCTACATCACCGAGGGTCAGATAATCCTCTCCCGCGAGCTGTACCGCAAGGGCATAGTCCCGCCCGTGGACGTTCTGCCCAGCCTGAGCCGTCTGAAGGACAAGGGCATAGGCGTCGGCAAGACGCGCGAGGATCACTCCGGCACGATGAACCAGCTGTTCGCGGCCTATTCCCGCGGCAAGGACGCCGCCGAGCTCATGACCATACTCGGCGAGGCCGCCCTGACCGAGACGGATAAGCTCTACGCGAAGTTCGCCGAGGAGTTCGAGAAGCGCTACGTCAACCAGGGCAACGACACGAACCGCAGCATAGAGGAGACCCTCGACCTCGGCTGGGAGCTTCTGAGCATACTGCCGAAGAGCGAGCTGAAGCGTGTCAAGGTGGAGCATATCGACAAGTATATGAAGAAGGAGGACTAGCCCGATTCAGGCCAGTTGCTCTCAGGAGGTGACTTAATTGCCAACCGCGGCTATAACGCCCACCAGAATGGTGCTCAACCAGCTCAAGGGCCGCCTCAAGACGGCCACTCGCGGCCACAAGCTGCTCAAGGATAAGCGCGACGAGCTGATGCGGCAGTTCATGGAGATAGTCAAGCGCAACCGCGAGCTGCGCGCCAGGGTCGAGCAGGGGCTGACCGAGGCCTTCGCCGCCATGACCGTGGCGGGCGCCATCATGTCGCCGGAGATGCTGGAGCAGGCGCTTCTGTATCCGAGGCAGAAGGTGGAGCTGGGTCTGGGCTATCAGAACATCATGTCGGTGAACGTGCCGGCCTTCGACTTCAAGACGGAGGAGGTCGAGCCGGGCGACATGTACCCCTACGGCTTCGCGCAGACCTCCGGCGAGCTGGACGACGCGCTCGCCAAGCTGTTCCAGGTCTTTTCCGACATGCTCGAGCTTGCGCAGGTCGAGAAGAGCATGCAGCTGCTCGCCCAGGAGATCGAAAAGACGCGCCGCCGCGTCAACGCGCTGGAATACGTCATGATTCCCGGGATGCAGGAGAACATCAAGTATATCTCCATGAAGCTCGAGGAGAACGACCTGTCGACCAAGGTTCGGCTGATGAAGGTCAAGGACATGGTGCTCCAGCAGGCGCACAACTATCAGTACTGAAAATACGCGGGGTCATTTGGCCCCGCGTCGTTTTTTCATACTGCTGTCTGTGCGCGGCGGGGGAGTCTTGAATGGGGATGCGGCGCGCATCGGAGGCGCGAATGCGAAACCATTTTTCTTTTAGAAAGAAAAACGGTTTCGCCCTTCCAAAAAGAAATCTTTTTGCGCGTATCCGAGTCTCAAGCGCCGCCGACACGGCGCCGTCCAGACTGAAGAGTGCTCAGTCCCACTCCGCGCCACGAGGCGCTCGATATCGAGGAATTCGACAAATTTCTACTCCGACTAAGGGGCGCCTCGATTTTACAGAGTTCTTCACTTGCTGTTCTCTCGATATTGGGCTCGCAAAAGTTTTCGTCCACCTTTTTCAAAAGGTGGCGGATTCCAAAGGCAGCGCCTTTGGCCGCGCGCCGCAGCGCGCGGAACCCCTTATCCTTCAAAAGCTCAGGAGGGGT
>CALWXY010000092.1 GCA_944385595.1 uncultured Oscillospiraceae bacterium | reverse complement strand
AACATGTTCCGCGTGAGCGAGGCCTACCACAAGACCATGTTCACCCGCGGCGGCCAGTTCTGGGAGAGCGACTACAACGGCGAGACCGCGCTGTACAGCAATATCTGGATAGAGGGGCAGTACAAAGGCCGCCTGATAATCGCCTCCGAGCAGGAGCCGAGCCGCCTGCGCCTGGCGGAGACCGGCTACTTCGGCGAGGTGGTGCGACTCGTGATGACCCGGCGCATAATCGAGTCGAGCGGCGAGCTGATTCCGCTCAACAGCTTCATAATCGAGACGAGGCTTGGCCTGAGCGTCGACGCCGAGATGCTCCGCACCCACATGAGCTCCATATACCTGCTGGTGAACCTCACAAGCGGCGGCATAGACACCGACGGTATGCGTATGCGCATGTCGAGCATGGTGCGCGAATCCATGCTGCACGTGGGCGTGTCCAATATGTACAGGGGCACAGGCCACACCGGCGGCCAGCTGATGCAGGCGGTGACGGCGCTGGAATACGGCCAGAACCGCGTTGCGCCGATATGGTACTGCGAGTTCCGCAGCTGCGTGCTGGAATACTGGCTGCAAAACGGCCTCGGCAAATTTGAAAAGAATACGATAATAAGCGGCGCCCTGCCCATACTGCGCGATTACGACAGAGAGCACGGCACCGAGCTGTATAACACTTTGAAGACCTATCTGTATTACGAGCGCAACAGCACGCTCACGGCCAAGGTGCTCAAGCTGCACCGCAGCACGCTGCCGCACAGGCTCGAGCGAATAATGAGGCTCACCGGCCTGAATCTCGACGACTACAGGACGAGGATGTACCTGAACTTGTCATTCCTCGCCGACGAGGGCTGAGCGCTCGATCTCGGTGACGGAGACCTCGAAGGCGGTTTTCTCCTCGGAGACGCCGTCGGCGGTTTTTATGTAGCGGCGGCTCTGGATCCGCCCCTCGAGGGCGACGGCCTCGCCCACATCCCAGAGCGCGGCCTCGCGAGCGCGCATGCCCCAGGCTATGCACGGCAGATAGTCGCTGCGCCCGTAGCGGCGGTTCACGGCGAGCATGAGGTCGCAGATGTCGCGCCCCATGGGCGTGACGCGCAGGTTCGGCTTTTTGCAGAGCACGCCGCGCAGATATACGCGGTTGCAGTCCTCGCCGCCGCCGAAGGCGATTTCCCGCGCGAGCACGGTTATCACCAGCCGGTTGCCGACGCCGGAGCGGTTGTTGAACGAGCGCAGCTCGCCGGAGATTTTGAGTAGGCCCTCCCCGGCCTCGAGGGCCTCGAGCTGGGCGCGGCGGACGAGAATGTTGATGAGATCGGTGTTGCCCGAGAGCCGGGCGACCTCGAGCGGAAAGGTGAAGAACTCCACATCCCTGCTCGTGTGAGAATAGACGGGCTTTTGCGCGAGCGCGCCGCACAGCTCCACCTTGTTTGTCTCAAGCATATGTTCCATGTTCACACCTCGTAGCGTTTGATATGAAATCATATTCGCCCGGCTGCGCCGATATGAACATCATGACTATTGAAGAGCGGGGGAAATTGAGTTACAATCAATCCAAAGCGAGTAAGGAGCGATGAAGCATGGATCTGCGGGATATGCTCTCAAAATGCGACCACACCCTGCTCCGGCAGGACAGCACCTGGGATGAGATAAAAAAGCTGTGCGACGAGGGCGTCAAATACGGCGTGGCCTCGGTGTGCATACCGCCGTCATTTGTAAAGCGCGCCGCCGAATACCTGCGCGGCCGCCTGCCGGTCTGCACGGTCATCGGCTTCCCGAACGGCTACAGCACAACGGCCGTCAAGGTCGCCGAGACGGAGGACGCCGTCGCAAACGGCGCCGACGAGATAGATATGGTCATAAACGTGGGCTTCGTGAAGGACCGCATGTGGGACGAGCTGCTCGGCGAGCTGAAAGCCGTCCGCGCGGCCTGCCCCGGCAAGGTGATGAAGGTCATCATCGAGACCTGCCTGCTGACGCGCGACGAGAAGATAGAGCTTTGCCGTATAGTCTCCGAGTCGGGGGCTGACTATATCAAGACCTCGACGGGCTTTTCCACCGGCGGCGCGACGGCGGAGGACGTCGACCTGCTGCGCCGCTATACGGACAGACGCCTCGGCGTCAAGGCGGCGGGCGGCATATCCGGATTGGAGGACGCCGAGCGCTACCTCGCCCTGGGGGCGACGCGCCTCGGCACCAGCCGGGTGGTGAAGCTCGCGGCGGCGCAGGAGCGTCACGGGCTGTGAGCGCCGCGGCGGTACAGCGGAATGAAGAGATAGTAGCGCAGGATGTTGCAGAACAGCACCGAGGGGATGGCGAGAGCCAGCCATAGACAGCTGAACCTGGGGCAGATTTGCCCCATGAGATTCATGGGCATGGCGGAGTAGTCCCAGACGGCCCAGCCCAGCCGCAGGTTGACTATGGAGCCGACGACGAATTCTATGGCCGTGGTGCACGCGGCGGACATGATCCACTTCTGCCAGAGCGGCTGCACCATGAAGTTTGCAATGATGTAGATGACGACCAGACACATCCCGCCGACGGGCGGCATGGTCCAGTGCGTCCCGCCGCGCCAGACGAGCTCCAGCGCCCAGTAGACGGCGCCGCCGGAGCAGAAGACGAAGGCGGTCTCAAGCGGTCTCATATCAAATCACCTCGGAGCTATCATTGCCGGAAGCGGGCAAAAATATCACCGAAAAAATCCCTTGACAAAGAAGAGGGACGCTGATATAATAACTAGGCTTAAATAAAACAAAGAAGGATGGATGGTATCCGTCCTCACCGTGCCGCAGTCAGCGCGCCCGGTCAATAGCGAGTTTTTTCCCGGAGCGGGATAAATGGGCTTATTGCGCGGATACCACAGGTGTCCGCGCTTTGTGTTTTGGGGAGAATTCCCCGGCGATTTTGCTTTGGAGGTGCATTGGTATCGCAAACATGGATCATCAGATAAATGAAGAAATCCGCGACAGGGAGGTCCGCCTCATAAGCGGCACCGGCGAGCAGCTCGGCGTCATGTCCGCAGCGGCTGCGCTTGCCATCGCGGAGGAGAACGACCTTGACCTCGTCAAGATCGCTCCGGGCTCCAATCCGCCTGTCTGCAAGCTCATGGACTACGGCAAGTACAAGTTTGAGCAGGGCAAGCGCGATAAGGAGGCCAAGAAAAACCAGCGGGTAATCGAGATAAAGGAGATCCGCATGTCGCCGAGCATAGGCGATAACGACTTCAACGTCAAGCTCCGCAACGGCCAGAAGTTTTTGAACGACGGCGACCGCGTCAAGGTCACGGTCCGCTTCAGAGGCAGAGAGATGGCCCACACGAATCTTGGCGAGGAGCTGCTCCGCCGCTTTGCCGAGCAGTGCGCCGACATAGCCTCGATTGACAAAAACCCCAAGCTGGAAGGTAGAAACATGGCCATGTTCCTGTCGCCCAAGGCGCAGCCGAATGCAAAGAAAGAACAAGTAAAGGAGAAATAAGTCATGCCCAAACTGAAGACTCACAGCGGCGCGAAGAAGAGATTCAATCTCACTAAGACCGGCAAGGTCAAGCGTGCCCGCGCCTTCAAGAGCCACATCCTTACGAAGAAAGACACCAAGCGCAAGACAGGCCTCCGTCAGGCCGCCTACGCCGACGCGACCAACGTGTCCGCGATCAAGCGCATGATTCCCTACAAATAAGAGGAGGCACTAAGAGATGGCTAGAGTTAAAGGCGCGATGATGACGCGCAAGAGAAGAAATAAAGTCCTCGGCATGGCCAAGGGCTATTGGGGCGCCAAGTCCAAGCATTTCAAGATGGCCAAGCAGGCCATGATGAAGTCCGGCCGCTACTCCTATGTCGGCCGCAAGCAGAAGAAGAGAGATTTCCGTCAGCTCTGGATCACCCGTATCAGCGCGGGCTGCAAGATGAACGGCATGAACTACTCCACCTTCATGCACGGGCTGAAGCTCGCCGGCATCGAGATGAACCGCAAGATGCTCTCCGAGACCGCTATCCACGACCCCGCCGCCTTCACCGCTCTCACCGAGCGCGCCAAGGCCGCGCTCAACGCCTGAGCGTAAGACAACATAAAAGCACAGCCCAAAGCCTACAGGCTCCGGGCTGTGCTTTTTTCGTGCGCGCATAACCTCAGCAGCAGCGCGAAGCAGAGCAGCGCGCCGAGCATGGCGGCGGCGAGCGCGGCGGGCGAGAGCGCGCTCAAACCGAGGAGATTAAGCGCAAGCCGCGCGCCCTGGGCCGCGGCGACGGCGCAGAGCGCCGAGACCGCCATGCGGAAAAGGCTCAGATTGAGGTCGGCCTTCCGCATGAGCCGCACAAAGCTGAGCGCGAAGTTCACAAGCTCCGAGGCGAAGATGATGAATATGTAGCCGGAGATGCCGTAGCGCGGCAGCAGCACCGGCACGAGCGCGATGCACAGCAGCGAGTCGAGCACGTTTATCCCCATGGAGTAGACCATCTCGCCCAGCCCTTTGAGACAGCCGTCGGTCACCATGTCCATGTACATGACGGGCACGAGCAGGGCCATCAGCCCAATGTACAGCCCCGCGCGGGCGGATGAGTAGGCGACTATGCCCAGCTCATGCGAGAAGGTGAACAGCACGGCGGCGACTCCGGCGGAGAATACGAAGCAGCGCTCGAGCAGCCTGCCGGTGAGCGAGCAGATGCGGCGATGGTCGCCCGCGACCTGCGCCGCGGTCAGCTCGGGAACTATCAGCTCGGCGAGGGCGGCCAGCAGACAGGATGGAAAAAATACGACAGGGAAGGCCATGCCGTGAATTGTGCCGTAGTCTGACATGGCGGAGTCGGCTGAAAGACCGGAGCCGCGCAGCCCGCGCGGCACGAGAATCTGCTGGAGGGTGGAGAGCGAGGTGCGCGCGTAGGCCGAGAGGGCGACGGGCATGGCGATGCGGAACATGCGCCTTGTGATGCGCTCGCCGCGCCTTGAGCCGCGGCGGTTTTTGCCGTCGCCGAAATAGAGCGCCGCGAGCAGCGCGAGCGAGAGCATGTTGGCGGCTGTGCCAGCCGCGGCGACGGCGGCGCAGCATTTCTCAAGATCCCCGGCAGGGGCGCGGCTTAGAAACAGCACGGCGAGCGCTATGCGCGACAGCTCCTCGACCACCTGCGCTATAGCCGACTTGTATACGCTGCCGGACGAGGTGAAATACCCGGAGAGCACGGCGCCGAGCGAGATAAACGGCAGGGAGACCGAGAGAATCTCAAGACTGAGCACAGTCCTCGCGTCGCCGATCCAGAGAAAGCCGATGCGCTCGGCGGTGAGGAAGGGCACCGCGGCGGCGGCGAGGCCGAAGAACAGCGCGTAGGCGGCGCAGCGGGCGACCGAGGCCGACGCCCCGGCGCCGTTGCCCCGGCCCAGCTCCTCGGCGACGAGGCGGGTGGAGGTGAAGCGTATGCCGGATATGGCGAAGGTCGCGGCCATGGAGCCGACGGACATGACGAGCGTGAAAAGCCCTATGCCGGCGGAGCCGATTTTCCCGACCAGCCAGACCTGCCAGACAAGCCCGATGCAGCGTATGGCGAGGGTTGTGGCCGTGAGCAGAGCGGTGTTGAATATCAGAGCGTTTCTCCTGTTCATAGATAGACCTCCGTGTTCGCACAGAGAAATATATGAACAGGCGTCCGAATTTAGGATGGCGCGGCGGCGGGCAATGTGATATACTGGGACGGAAGGAGGCGATGGCCATGAAAAAACTGTTTGAATCCGCGGACGTCTTCTGCATGGAGTCCAACTGGAAGGTGCTGGCGGTGCTGAAATTCTGCCTTATCTCCATGGGCGTGCTCATAGGGCTGGCGCTGCCCTCGAAGCTGAAGAAAGCGGCGGCGGCTGTCGCCGCGCTGGTGTTCATAGCGAGCTATATACCAATCATGCTTAGATTTTTCGAGATACTTTTCCGGGAAAAAGCGGAAATTTAAACAGCAAAAATCGGAGGAACCACGGTTCCTCCGATTTTTTCAATTCATCGCCGACCGGCTGATGTCGAAGAGCTGCTCCAGCCGCGCGGCGAGGGCGGCGTTTTCGGGCTTTGCGAGATTCGGGTCGTCCGCGAGCACCAGCCCGGCCTCTTCCTGTGCGCTTTTGAGCACCGAGGCGTCGGTGCATAGGTCGGCAATGTGCATCTCCGGCAGGCCGTGCTGCCGGGAGCCGAAGAAGTCGCCGGGGCCGCGCATACGCAAATCCTCCTCCGCAAGTTTGAAGCCGTCGTTCGTGCGGCAGAGCGCCTCGAGGCGAGCTCTCGCCTCGGGGTTTTTTGCGTCCGAGACGAGCACGCAGTAGGACTTGTGCGCCCCGCGTCCGACGCGCCCGCGCAGCTGGTGCAGCTGGCTGAGCCCGAAGCGCTCGGCGGTTTCAATTATCATCAGCGCCGCGTTCGGCACGTCGACGCCGACCTCGACGACGGTGGTGGAGACCAGTACATCCGTCTCGCCGCGCACGAAGGCTGCCATCAGGGCATCCTTGTCCTTGGGCTTCATCTTGCCGTGCACGCAGGCTATTCGCAGACCCGGAAGGGCGGCGGCGAGATATTTCGCGTGCTCCTCGGCGGAGAGCAGGCTGCTGTCGCCAAGCTCGTCCTCCTCGATGCGCGGGCAGACGACGAACACCTGCCGCCCCTCGCCGACCAGCTTTTCGATGAAGCGGTTCAGCCGCTCGCGGTACTCGCTGCCGACGGCGAAGGTGTCGACCTTCTGCCTGCCGGGCGGCAGCTCGTCGATGACGGAGACGTCGAGGTCGCCGTATAGCATGAGCGCGAGCGTGCGTGGTATGGGCGTGGCCGACATGACCAGCACATGGGGCGAGAGCCCCTTTTCGGAGAGAGCCGCCCTCTGCCGCACGCCGAAGCGGTGCTGCTCGTCGGTGACGACGAGGGCGAGGTTTTTAAACTCCACATTCCCGGAAATCAGCGCGTGGGTGCCGACGGCGAGGGATGCCTCGCCGCTCGCGAGCTTTGCGAGCGCCTCGCGCTTTTGCTTTGCCGTCATGGAGCCGGTGAGCAGGACGGGGGTGATGCCGAATGGCGCGAGCAGCTTCGAGAGCGTCTCGAAATGCTGCTGGGCGAGAATCTCGGTGGGCGCCATCATGGCGCACTGGAAGCCGCTTGAGCACACCGCCCAGAGGCAGGCCGCGGCGGCGAGGGTCTTGCCGCTGCCGACGTCGCCCTGTATGAGCCGGTTCATGGCCTTGCCGGAGCGCATGTCGGCGAGCGCCTCGGCGACGGCGCGGCGCTGCGCGCCGGTGGGCGAAAACGCCAGCGCGGCGAAAAATTCGTCCGCCCCGGCGCAGCCGATGACGGGGCCGGGGAGACGGCCCTTCATCGCGCCGAGCTTTTTGAGCGCGCAGGCGAATACGAACAGCTCCTCAAAAATGAGCCGCCGCCTCGCGCAGTCGAGCGCCTCGGCGCTCTCGGGGAAGTGGATGTTGTGGTAGGCAAAGCGCGGCTGCGCGAGCTGCATACGCTCGGCGACGCTCGCGGGCAGATAGTCCGGAAACTCGTCGCCGCACTCCTCGAGCGCCAGCGCCGCCGTGCGCATCATGAAGCCCTGCGCCAGCCCGGCGGTGAGCGGGTAGACGGGGACTATGCGCCCCGTCGCTGCGCAGGGGGACTCGTCCGGCTCGAGGGAGGGGTTTACCATGCTGCGGCGCGCGCCGCTGCCCTCGAGCCTGCCCCAGAATCGAAAGACCCTCCCGGCGGTGAGCTGTTCGCGCAGATAGCTCTGGTTGAAAAAGGTGATGTTCACCGAGCCGCTGTCGTCGACGGCGCGGACCTTGAGCAGTTCCATGCCGCGGCGGACGCGGCTGAGCCGCGCGTCGGAGGCGAGCATGGCCTTTATGAGCACGGGCTCTGTCCCGGCGGCGGCAATGGGGGTGAGGCGGCTGCGGTCCTCGTAGCGGCGGGGGAAGAAGCTGATGATATCACGCACCGTGGAGACGCCGAGCTTTCTCAGCATGGCGGCGCGCTTTTCGCCAACGCCCTTGAGAAAGCGTATGTCTTTATCCATATCCGCCATTGTATCGCCTCCAATCCCGTCGTATTTTGCAATATTTTAGCACAGCCGCGCCGAAAATGCAAAACCGGGCGCCGTTTCCCGGGAAAAGCCGCCGCTTGGGAAAACGCGCAGCCGCGCCTCCCTTTTATGCGCCCAAAACACCATAAGTCAACAGCGCGGTTTGACAGCTTTATTGGATTGACATAAGTATAATTTATGTAAACTATCTTTCAAGGAGGGAAACACATTGTCAATCATGGAGCAGCTGCTGCGCGCGAGGCGCGATGTGCTGGGGGGAGGTGAGAGCTCGGCGCGGCTGTGGATGCGCCGCGCGGCGGGGCTGGGGGTGAACTTCCTGCTCGGCTTTGCGATGCCGTTTGCGCGGGTGTTCGGCGTGTGCGCGCCGTTCGGGCTGGGCATGGTGGCGCGCTCCGGCGGAGGCGGGGCGGGGGCCCTGTGCCTCGCCGGGGCGGCGCTGGGCTACATAGTCTCCGGCGGCTTCGACTGGGGCATACGCTATGTGGCGGCGGCCGTGCTGATATACACGGCCTCATTTGTTTTCCAGGGCATAACGGCCTCCGGGGCGTGGTGGTTCATGCCGCTCATAACCACGGCGGTCACGGCGGTGACGGGCCTGCTCGCCGTGTTCGAGCAGAGCGATTTGCCGGCGCATGTGCGTCTTGTCGCGGAGGCGCTGCTGGCCGGAGGCTCTGCGCTGGCGTTTGAGACTGCGCTCTCGGAGCGCGAGCGCACCTCCGAGGCGATGGAGACGCGCTATGAGGTCTCTTTCGTTCTCCTGACTGCCACTTTGCTCATGGCACTATCTCGCCTCGTCATAGCGGACGCAATGTCCGTCGGCAGGGTGATAGCCGTGTTGCTGGTGATGACTGCCTCGTGCAAAGGCGGTGCGGTCTGCGGAGCCGCGGCGGGCGCTGCGCTGGGCTTTGCGATGGACGCGGCCTCCGGCGGGTCGTTTTTCACCATGGCCTACGCATTTTCCGGCATGGTCTCCGGCCTCTTCGGACGCAGCGGGCGATTTGCCTATGTCCTGAGCTTCATGTGCGCGAATCTCGCGGCGGTCATGTGGAACTGGGGCACGGTGTTCCGCATAGACGCGCTGTTCGAGTGCTTCGCGGCGTCGATGCTGTTCATGGCCGTGCCGGGCGAGACGCTGGACTACGCGGGCTCGCTGCTGCGCCAGCCGAGGCTCGGCAGCGGCGACACCGGCGCGCGGCGCTACACGGCCGAGCGCATGTCGCGCCTCGGCGCGGCGTTTCGGGCGCTGTTCGACACGGTGCGCGGCAATCTTGAGAGCAGCGCCAACGACGGCGACATCTCCACGGCCTTTGACCGCGCGGCGGACGCCGTCTGCATAAACTGCCGCCGCAAGGACGACTGCTGGCACCGCGACTACCTCGACACGCTCACCGTGATAAACGACGCGAGCCCTAAGATGATGGCGCGCGGGCGGCTCGAGCGCGGCGACCTGGCAGAGCGCTTTCTGGAGAAATGCCCGATGGCCGACGCGCTGGTGGGAGCCGTGAACAGCGAGCTGCGCGGCATGATGTACCGCCGCCAGTTCCGCAGCCGCATGGCGGAGAACCGCAGCGCCGCGTATTCGCAGTACCTCGACGTCGCGCAGATACTGGAATCCGCCTCCGCCGATTTGAACTGCGACTGCACCGCCGAGCCGGCGCATGAGCGGCGGCTGCTGAGATATCTGAGCGGCGTGGACGTCGACGCGGGCGTCTCCGTGTTCCGCGACAGCCGAGGGCGGCTGAGAGTGATCATCGAGAGCGCGCGCTGCGCCTCGCTGGCGGCGAGGTCGGAGTGGCTGGAGGAGCTGTCGGAGGTCGTTGGCACGCGGCTGTGCTGCCCCAAAGACCAGACCGGGCTGGACGGCAGACTGATGCTGGCCGAGGCGGAGCCTCTGGCGGTGTCGGTGGGCATAGCCTCGATGAAAAAGCAGGGCGAGAGCGTGAGCGGCGACCGGGGGACCTACTTCAAGACCGACGAGGGCGTGCTGTGCGTCATCCTCTCCGACGGCATGGGCAGCGGCGAGACGGCGGCGAAGGACAGCCTCGGCGTCGTGCAGATATTGGAGCTGTTTCTGCGGGCGGGCGTCGCGCCGGAGACGGCGATGAAGATGCTCAATTCCGTGCTGCTGCTGCGCGGCGGCGACGGCTGGGGCTACGCGACGGTGGATCTCATGTGCATAGACCTCTTCACCGGCGAGACGGGCTTTTACAAATACGGCGCGGCGCCGTCGTATGTGCTGAGCGGCAGGGGAGTGCGCCGCGTGCGCGGCGAGAGCCTCGCGCCGGGCTTCGGCGTGGGCGAGGAGGGCAGGCCGGACGTTGTCCGCATGAAGCTCAAGGCCGGGTCGAAGGCGCTCATAGTCTCCGACGGGGTCGTGGGCGAGGGCGACGACCGCTGGCTGCGCGACATGCTCAGCTCCGAGAAGCTGCCGGAGGCGAGGGTGCTCGCGCGCGACGCGCTGAGAGCGGCGGCGGGCAGGCACGGCAGCACCGACGACATGACGGTGCTCGCGGTGTACGTCCAGGAGAGGAGATGAGCCCATGGTGCGCGACGGACTTATAAGCTCATCGCTGCGGCAGCTCAAATACATGTTTGCGCGGAATAAAGGCCCCCGAAGGCGGTTAAAATTGGAGCGAGACAAGCCGCAGGGAGGAAGAGAGATGGTAAAAGGACTTTCAAAGCGAGTGATAGTGGTGAAATGCCCCGACCCGACCATGTTCGAGGAGGCGATATTCATCATCAGAGAGGACGTCTTCAGCAGGCGCAGCCCGCCCGACGTGATAAAAGAGGCTCAGCGGACGGCGAATGAATATGTGAGAAAGAATTTTGAGCGGCCATCGGCGCTGATGGCGCGGCTCCCTGCGCCGGTCATAGCAGCGGCCGGCGCGGCGGCGACAGGCATAGCCTGGCTCGCCGTGTATCTGGTCGGCATATGAGGAAAAGCCGCCCGCCGAGCTGGGGTATGATGCCCATTATATCCCCGGCCGGCGGGTTTTTGTTGTCGATTTTGGTTGTAATAATGCAAGGTTAGTGTTAAACTTATATAAGTTAACGCATTTTGATCAAGCGGATGCATAAAAAGGAGCAACAGACAGATGAGGATTCAGATTAAAAATGTTCTCGCCATACTGCCGGGCGCCGTGGAGCGCCGCTCCATATATATAGACGGCAACACCATCGCCTCAACTGGCGAGTGCCCGGAGGGCTTCACGCCCGACAGAGTTATAGACGGCGGCGGCCTCCTCGCCGCGCCCGGCTTCGTCAACGCGCATACGCACGGCTATATGGCCATAATGCGCGGCTACGCCGACGATCTCGGCTTCGACGACTGGCTCTTTGGCCGCGTCATGCCGTTTGAAAACCGCATCAAACCCGAGGACGCATACTGGAGCTGTATGCTCGCCGCAATGGAGATGATCCGCGCCGGCACGACCAGCTACCTCGATATGCACATGTTCCCGGATGTGACAGTTCAGGCCGCGCTCGACAGCGGAATGCGCGCCGTCATCTCGCGAGGGCTCTCCGGCGGCGAGGACGACGTCGAGGGCGGCAAGCGCCGCCTGCGCGAGGCCGAGACGGAGATAGGCAAATATAGAAATACCAGCTCCCGCATAGGCTTTATGCTGGCGCCGCACGCAGTCTACACCTGCGGCGAGAGCTACCTGCGCGAGATTGCAGACAAGGCCAGGGAGCTGGGCCTCGGCATACACACCCACCTCGCGGAGACCGACGGCGAGGTGCGCGGCTGCTATGAAAAGCACGGCTGCTCGCCGGTCGAGCTGTTCGACCGCTTCGGCCTGCTGCGCTCCAATACCGTCGCGGCGCACTGCGTCAGACTCAGCATAAGCGACATCAATATCCTGAGCTACAGGGGCGTGAGCGTGGCCGTCAACACCGGCAGCAACCTCAAGCTCGGCAACGGCCTGCCGCCGCTGGCCTCGCTGCGCCGCCACGGCGTGAATCTCTG
>CALWXY010000091.1 GCA_944385595.1 uncultured Oscillospiraceae bacterium | reverse complement strand
CGTATTCGATAAGCCCCGTCGTGTACTCGGCGATGCCGCTCTGGAGCTGCGAGTCGCCCACCTCCATCGCCAGCAGGCCGGAGGCGTAGTCCTCCTCGCCCTCGAGCAGCTCCTCGTAGGCGTCGGCAAGCTCGGCTTCGCCGTCGGCTATCTCCTTTTCCGCGTCCGCTATCTCGCGCTCGTAGGTCTCAAGCCCGTCGTAGTACTCGGCCCAGCCGTCCGAGAGCTCGGCGCGCGCGTCGAGCAGCTCCTGATATGCGTCGGCGAGCTCCGCCTCCGCGTCGGCGCGCTCGGTGCGGTATTCCTCCCAGCCGTCGGCAAGCTCGGCTTCGCCGTCGGCTATCTCGGCCTCCGCGTCCGCGACGACGCGCTCGTAGCGCGCCGCGCTCTCGGCCTCGGCGAGGCTCGTGAGGCGGTCTTTCACCGCCGAGACGGCGGAGTCGTATTCGTCGGTGTAGGCGCTCTGCTCGTTTTCCAGCCGGAGGTAGATTTCGGTGTAGTAGTCGGTGGAGAAGCCGTCCTCCGGTATGCACAAAAAGCCCGCGAGCTGCCCGGAGCCGAGCGAGGTGCCGCCGCGCTCGTAGTTCATATACAGCGGGGACATGGCGAGGCCCGTTATCGTGTACTCGCGGTAGGCGAACATGTCGAGCGTGTCGGAGTCGTTCGCCTCGGAGATTACAATTTTCGTGCCTATGTCGGCCTCGGTGAAGTGCTCGGAGTCGGCGAGGCACTCGCCCGCGCTCTCGGGCATGCGCCCGGCCTTGAGCGTCGGCAGGTTCACGCCCTCGGTTATCGACATGGCGCGCAGCGCCGTGTCGCCGCTCTGGAAGGCGCAGAGCACGTCGGTGCTCACGGAGCCGACGGCGAGGGCTATGCCCGGCGCGGCAGCGAGCGCCTCGACGGACTCATCGTCGCTGCCGAGGGTGTTCACCACGCGGAAGTCGAAAAAGCGCGTCTCGCCCAGATAGCGCTGCGCCGCGCCCACCATCGCAGGGCGCGACGACCTCAGCCCGGCGAAAAATCCGACGCCGAGCGCTATTATCGCTATGATGGCGAGATAGCGGCCAAGGCTGCTTTTTATCTCGCGCAGGGCTGACCTTCTGAGCATTGCTTCACCACTCTATCTCAGCTATGGGTGTGGGGTTCTCGTTGCGGCGCACGGAGCGCACCGTCCCGCTCGCCATGGTGACGATTCTGTCGGCCATGGGCGTTATCGCCTGGTTGTGGGTTATGATGACGACCGTCGTGCCGCCCCGGCGGCTCGCGTCCTGCAACAGCTGCAAGACCGCCTTGCCCGTGACGTAGTCGAGCGCGCCGGTCGGCTCGTCGCAGAGCAGAAGCTTCGGCCGCTTTGCGAGCGCACGGGCTATGGCGACGCGCTGCTGCTCGCCGCCGGAGAGCTGCGCGGGGAAGTTCGCCGCGCGCTCTGATAGCCCCACCTGCGCGAGCACCTCGGCGGCGGGGACGGGGTCGCGGCATATCTGCGAGGCCAGCTCCACATTTTCCAGCGCCGTCAGGTTCTGGATGAGGTTGTAAAACTGGAACACGAAGCCGACGTCGTGCCGCCGGTACTCCGTGAGCCTGCGCTTGTCGTAGGCGGAGACCAGGTCGCCGTCGAGCCGCACCTCGCCGCCGGTGGGCGAGTCCATGCCGCCGAGGATGTTGAGAAGCGTCGTCTTGCCTGCGCCGGAGGCGCCGACGACCACGCATATCTCGCCCCGCTCTATGTCGAAGCTCACGTCGTGCAGGGCGCGGATTAAAACCTCGCCCATTTTATATGTCTTGCTTATGTCCCGGAATTCGACGTAGGCCACCTGGCGCACCTCCCGATAGCAGACGGGGGCAAGCTTATACTGCTTGCCCCCTTTCGATTTTTCGTTTTTATCAGTTGTTGGCCTTGACGGTTATAACGCGCATTACATTTGTTTCCCCTCGTTCGCCCATCTGAATGTTCACAGCGGGCAGGCCGGCGGTCATGACGACGATGTCGCCCGGGCGCACCAGCTCCTGCAGCATGGCGGTCGAGACCGAGCTGCTGATGATGACCTCCGTGTCCATCTTCTCCTCGGAGTAGATGGGCTGGATGCCCCAGTAGAGCTGCATCCTGCGGAGCACCTCCTCGCGCGGCGAGGTGGCGATTACGGGCGTCGCCGGGCGGAACTGCGAGATTATCCTCGCGGTGAAGCCGCTCATCGTCGGCGTGATGATGCACTTGGCGTTGAGGTGCATGGCCGTCGCGACGCTGGCGTAGGCCACGGCGGTGGCGGTGTCGTTCTTGCGGAACTCGCTGCGCCTGGCGAGAATCTTCTCATAGTCGAGGTGCTTCTCGGTGCTCTCGGCTATCTGCACCATGGTGCGCAGCGCCTCCACCGGGTATTTGCCCATGGCCGTCTCGCCGGAGAGCATGACGCAGTCGGTGCCGTCGTAGATGGCGTTGGCGACGTCGGTGACCTCGGCGCGGGTCGGGCGCGGGTTTCTAATCATCGAGTCGAGCATCTGGGTGGCGGTGATGACCGGCTTGAAGGCGTTGTTGCACTTCTGGATGATGACCTTCTGGATGTAGGGCACCTCCTCGGCCGGAATCTCGACGCCCATGTCGCCGCGCGCGACCATGATGGCGTCGGAGGCCTTGATGATCTCGTCGATATTGTCTATGCCCTCTTTGTTCTCGATCTTCGCGATGACGCGCATGTCGCTGCGGTACTCGCGGAGTATGTCCTTTATCTCGTAGATGCAGTCGGCGTTGCGGACGAAGCTCGCCGCGATGAAGTCGAAGCCCTGGTTGATGCCGAACACGATGTCGTTTTTGTCCTGCTCGGTCAGCGCCGGGAGGCGCACCTTGACATTCGGGACATTTATACCTTTGCGCTCGCCCAGCTCGCCGCCGTTCATAATGCGGCAGTTGATGTCCGTCTCGGTGACGCTCTCGACCTTCAGCTCGATGAGGCCGTCGTCGAGCAGAATTCTGTCGCCGGGGTTCACGTCCTGGGTGAGGCCGGAGTAGTTTACGAAGCCGCGGCGCTCGTCGCCCTCAATCGGCTCGGTGGTGAGGGTGTACTCGTCGCCGGCGCTGAGCGTGACCTTGGCGCCGCCCTTGAGGGTGCCGGTACGCATCTCGGGTCCCTTGGTGTCGAGCAGCGTGGCCACCGGCAGCCGCAGCTCCCTGCGGACTTTATCGAACATGGCAAAACGCGCGGCGTGCTCCTCATAGGAGCCGTGCGAGAAGTTGAATCTTGCGACATCCATACCGCCGCGCATGAGCTGGCGGAGCGTGTCCTCATTGGTGCTCGCCGGTCCCAGCGTGCAGATTATTTTGGTTCTCTTCATCAGAACCCCTCCTTTGTCCTTTATACTTTTTTACATACACATTGATTATAGTAAACTCCGCGCCGCCTTGCAAGTGTATCGTCTGAAAAATTTTTGTTAAAAGCAAAAACAGCGGCTTAAAGCCGCTGTTTATTCACACCGTCATATCGCCGGAGATCATGCGCTCTATGCTGCTGTCGCAGCGGCTGACCGCGCCGGGGTCGGTGAAGTACTCCGGGTGCTCGCGCAGCAGCGTCGCCTGCAGCTGCGGGGAGTGGTTGTTCACCCAGGTGCCGAAGCAGTGGTCGCGGCTCAGGCTCTTGAGCCGCGCCGCGTCGCCCTCAGCGGCCGCGCGGAACATCTCGCAGTGCAGCTCGTATATCTCGCGGGTGTTTATCTCCGTCCGCAGAAAGGTCCAGCTGCGTATGCGGTTCAGCTGGCGGCAGGCGCGGCAGACTATCTCATACGAGAAGTCCCGCCCCGCGAACTCGTAAAACAGGCGGTGGAACTCGTCGTCCAGCTCGCAGAAGTTCTTCCCGCCGACGTTGCCCTCCACGGCCAGGCGCTGCAGCTCCAGATTCTCCCGGAACCGCCCGCTCTGCTCCGGGCCGAGCCTGCCGCAGATGTCCTCCGCCAGCAGCGTCTCCACCGCCGTGCGGATGTACACGCCCTCGTACACCATGCCGAAGTCTATGAGCGCCACCCGCGTCGCCGAGCCGACCGTCACCAGCCGCTCCTCGCGCAGAGTGTTCAGCGCCTCGCGCACTGGCGTGCGGCTCACGCTCAGCTCCTGCGACAGCTCCGCATCGCGTATCACCTCGCCCGGGCGCAGCGCCATCGTCGTTATGTTGTGCAGCAGAATCTCGTAGGCGTAGTCCCTCGACGTGCTGCCGGTCTTCACATTTGCCGGTATCTCCAGTGCCACAAAACCATCTCCTTCTATCTTTTTCATATTATATCTGCACCATATTCCGCGTCAAGCGCGTCCGAAATTTGAGCAATATAGAAAATTTGCCCCGTATTTTGTCGATATCCCAAATTGACAAAGCCATCTTATAATGCTTTAATTAGATTAAATATATCGATATATTGATATATTATTATCATTGCAGGAGAGTGACCCGATATGGAGGAAAAACTTAGAAAGCTCATTGAGGACCTCGTCGCCATCCCCGGCCCCAGCGGCTATGAGCGGCTCGTCGCCGAGTACATGCAGCAGCAGTTTAAGCCCTTCGCCGACGAGTGCTACATCGACAAATCCGGCAACAGCATAGCCAAATTCAACGGCACCAGCGGGCGCACCATAGTCATCACCGGCCATATGGACGAGGTGTACTACGTCGTCGAGGCGGTCAAGGACGGCCTCGTCTACGTCAAGCCCGGCTGCTGCCTCGACCCCGCCAATGTCGACAGCGTACCCGTCCAGATCGTCACCGAGAGCGGCAAGCTCGTCAAGGGCCTCTTCGGCGCCACCACGCCGCACCTCAAACAGTGGGAGAAGCCCTGCGACCTCTTCGTCGACGTCGGCGGCCAGACCGACGGCATCCTCCCCGGCGACGCCGTCATCTACGCCCCCAACCTCTTCTGGATGAGCGACAACATCGTCGCGAGCAAGGCCCTCGACGACCGCCACTCCTGCGCCATACTCATCCAGCTCGCCGAGATGTTCTCCAAAAACCGACCCAAAGACACCGTCTACCTCGTCGGCACCCGCATGGAGGAGATTCGTATGCACGGCGGCGCGAGCTATGTCGCCAAGACCATCCCGGCGGAGATTTACATAGCCATAGACACCAACTACGGGCGCGACCCCAAGCTGCCCGACAGCAAGTCCTGGCGCATCGGCGACGGCCCCGTCATCAGACGCTGGGAGCGCGCCGGCAGCGCCTACACCATCTGCTTCCCCAGCCGCCGCCTCACCTCCGCCATGGGCAGGGCCGGCGAGGAGCTCGGCATCCCCTTCGGCTACGACATCGCCGAGACCTTCACCGACGCCTCCGGCATCTACGTCGAGCGCCCCGACACCGAGGTCGCCGGCATAAACGTCGCCCGCCGCTACTCGCACGCCGCCCACGAGGTCATGGACCTGCGCGATATCGCCGGCTGCCGCGACATCGTCTACACCGCCGTTCAGAAGTACATCTGACCCGCAGATAAAGAGAGGAGCTGCCCCTTATGGAAGAAAATATCCTGAGCGTTGCCAACAGCTGGCCAATCTGGATAGCCGCCGCCGTGCTCGTCACCACCGTCGTCACGCAGTCGGTCATCTACATCAAGCACGCCTACAACAACGCCCCGCTCGTCGGCGTCACGCCCGCCGAGTGCAAGGAGGCCGTCCGCATAGGCATGGTCACCTCCATCGGCCCCACAATCGCGATCTTCATAGTCGTCGTCAGCATGATGATAGTCGTCGGCGCGCCGATAACCTGGATGCGCCTCTCGATGATAGGCTCCGCCAGCACCGAGCTGACCGCCTGCACCCTCGGCGCCCAGGCCTACGGCGTCGAGCTCGGCGGCGAGGGCTATAACCTCGAGGCCATGGCCACCGCATGGTGGGCCATGTCATTCAACGGCGCGGGCTGGCTGCTCATATGTGCCTTCCTCACCCCGCACCTCGAGAAAGTCCGTATGCGCGTCAGCGGCGGCGACATGCGCTGGCTCAGCCTCATCACCAGCGCCGCCATGCTCGGCCTCTACGCCTACATGCTCGCGCCCTATATGGTCGGCATGGGCGGCCAGTGCTTCGTCGCCATCGTCGGCTTCGTCGTCATGTACATACTCATCAAGCTCTCGGCCAAGTTCAAGTGGCTCAAAGAGTGGAACCTCGGCATCGCCATTCTCATAGGCACCGCCGCCGGTATCATCTTCGCATAGGGAGGGCTAAGTGAATGAATAACGTGTTCGAACGCAACCAGGCCTTCCACGACGCCTGGGATAAAAAGACAATACGCATAGGCTTCTGGTCGCTGCTCATCGCCTGCGCCGCGAGCTTCGCGCCGCCCGTGCTGCTCTGGCTCATCTGGGGCATCATCCCGCCCATAGGCACCCTGCTCGAGGCATGGAAGCTCATACTCCTCGCCTACGGCGCTTTTCACATCATCGAGCCCATATCCTACTACAGCGTCTACGGCCTCAGCGGCACCTACATGAGCTTCCTCTCCGGCAACAACTCCAACATGCGCGTGCCCGCCGCCTCCACCGCCCAGGACATCCTCGGCATCGAGCCGGGCACCGACAAGGCCGAGATTGTCACCACCCTCGCCATCGCAGGCTCCGTCATCGTGAACCTCTGCGTGCTCTTCATCGGCATAGTCTTCGGCGCGCAGATCGTCGCCCACATACCGGAGAACATCAAAAACGGCCTCTCCAACTACATACTCCCCACCATGTTCGGCGCGCTCTACGCCACCATGGCCGTCAAGGACAAGTATATGGCCGTCGTCTGCCTCGTGCTCTGCATAGTCGCCAAGCTCATCGGCCTGCCCAGCTGGGCCTTCCTCATCATCGCAGTCTTCGGCAGCATCGGCGCTTCCCGCATACTCTACGTCAAAGGCATCATCAAGTAAGGCGCTGTTCCGCCGCCCCCGCTTCGGCAGGAGTCCCCCCGGCTCTTGCCGAAGCTTTTTTATGGTGGTATACTTGTTCTATTCTGTCGAATAAGGGGGCCTGCGGTATGCGGAAAGCCGCCGCCGTTTTCCTCGCGCTCACACTCATCCTCGCCCTCGCGCTCCCCGCCTCCGCCGCGCAGGCGGGGCCGGAGGAGATCATAGAAAGCTTCATGGCCGAGCACGGCCTCACAGAGGACAATTTCGTCTGCGGCTGGTACGACATCCAGTCCGGCGCGAGCTTCTACGTCGGCGAGGACGTCTTCCGCGTCGCCGGGAGCATGTACAAGCTCCCCCTCGCCATGACCATCTACGACATGATCGCCGACGGCTCGCTCACCAAAGACGACTACGCCGGGGGCTACCGCGTCGGCGACGCGCTGCGCCTCGCCATCGTCTACTCCGACAACGACGCCGCCCAGGCGCTGCGCACCAGAGTCTCCGCAAACCGCGACGAGTACCGTATCCGCCTCGCCGCCTACTCCGGCTACGAGCCGGATGAGCTGCCCGAGGAGTATTTCACGGAAAACCGCCTCAGCCCGCGTTTTCTCATAAACACGCTCATCTACCTCTATGAGCACAGCGGCGACTACGCCGAGCTGATTGACTACATGCTGCAGGCGCACCCCGGCATGTACTTCAAGCTCGCGGAGACCGACGACATGCCCATAGCGCACAAATACGGCTACTTCGAGGGCAACCTCGGCGACTGCGGCATAGTCTACGCCGAGCGCCCCTTCCTGCTCGCCGCGATGTTCAAGGGCGTCGCGGGCTCCGAGAAGCTGCTCGGCGAGCTCTGCGCCCTGATGGCGGACTATGCCTCCGAGCCGCTTATCGAGCTGCCCATAGAGCCGCTCGCGGCTCTGCCCGCGCTGGCCGCCGCGGCTCTGTTCCCGCTCATGCCGCGCGGGGCGCTGCTGCTCGCGCTCGCCCTCACCGTGCCCGCCTCCGCGCCCGCCGAGCCGGAGCCTGAGCCTGAGAGCTGGACGCTCACCTTCGCGGGCGACTGCACCATAGGCACGCTCAACGCCTGGCAGGGCAGCGCCGCGAGCAACAACATGCTCTACGTCATAGGCGATAACTACGCCTACCCATTCTCCGGCGTCATCGACCTCTTTGAGAACGACGACTTCACGATGGTGAATCTCGAGGGCGCATTCACAGACGAGACGGAGCACCGCGGCAAGCCCTACTGCTTCCGCGCCTCGCCGGACTACGCGGAGTGCCTCACTCTCGGCTCCGTCGAGGCGGTGAGCCTCGCGAACAACCACTCGCGCGACTACCATGAGCAGGGGCTTGCCGACACGCGCGCAGCGCTCGAGGCCGAGGGCGTCCTCTACTCCGACGAGGACGCGCCGCTCCTAGTCGAGCTGCGCGGCGGGCTAAGGCTCGGCATCGCGGCGTTCAACGCCGTCGAGCGCGACGGGGTCTACGCCGTCGGCGATGTGGACGGCTACATGCGCGCCATCTCCGACGATTACGCCGCGCTCGACGAAGCGGGCTGCGACATAAAGCTCATGTTCATCCACTGGGGCTGGGAGTACCGCACAGCGCCGGAGGGCTGGATGACCGAGCTTGCGCAGCGCATGGCGGAGCTCGGCTTCGACGCCGTAATCGGCAGCCACCCGCACGTCTTGCAGCGGGTCGAGGATATGGACGGCGTGCCGGTGTTCTACTCGCTCGGCAACTTCGCCTACGGCGGGCACAGCGACCCGGACGACCCCGACAGCGCGGTGCTGCGGCTCACGGTCGAGCGCGGCGAGGACGGCGTCTGCGCCGTCGCGGGCTGCGAGCTGGTTCCATGCTCCATCAGCAGCACGCCCGGCACGAACGACTTCCGCCCGCAGCCCTACACGGACGAGGCGGATATCGAGCGCGTGCTCGGGAAACTCGGTCTCTGAGGGGGACGAGTTTGTGAAACCATTTTTCTTTAGAAGAAAAAGGGTTTCACACTTCCAAAAAGAATCTCGCGGGGACGAAAGTCCCCGAGTCGTTTTGTAGTTTCAGGTAATTGTTCGTCAGCCGCCCGCGCATCACAGTACCGGCGCTCTGTAGAGCGGCTATATCAAATTTGAATCACGCTCTCACACCCGACCGCTCAGCCGCTCGCGCTCCCAATTTTGGCAGTCGAAGCCCCCCGCCCG
>CALWXY010000090.1 GCA_944385595.1 uncultured Oscillospiraceae bacterium | reverse complement strand
ACCGTCACCGACGCGAGCGGCAATGAGCTGAGCCTGAATAAGCGCAGCGAGACCGAGTACAGCTTCACCATGCCCGGCAGCGCCGTCACCGTCAAGGCCACCTTCGTCAACGACGAGGGCGAGGTCGAGAGCGGACTTCCCTTCGACGACGTCGACGTCGACGACTGGTTCTATGACGCCGTCGTCTACGCATGGGAGAACGAGCTGATGAACGGCGTCGCGGACGACGAGTTCGCCCCGAATTCCACCCTCACCCGCGGCATGATGGCGACGCTGCTGTACCGCCTCGAGGGCGAGCCGTCTGTCACCGGCGTCGCGTTTGACGACATCGGAACCGACATGTGGTACACCGACGCGATCACCTGGGCGGCCGCCAACGGCATAGTCAATGGCTACGATGAGAGCACCTTCGGCCCGAACGACGCCATCACCCGCGAGCAGCTGGCCGCGATTCTGTACCGCTACGCCGCCTACAAGGACTACGGCGTCGACCACAGCGAGACGACCGAGCACTTCACCGACGCGGCGAGCATTTCCGACTACGCCGTCGGCCCGATGAACTGGGCGGTCGGCGCGGGACTCATGAACGGCGTGACCGACACTACCCTCCAGCCTCAGGGCACCGCCACCAGAGCGCAGGTCGCGACGATGCTGATGAGATTCATCGAGACCTTCTAAACCAAGCAAAAAGAGCTTCCCAAACGGGAAGCTCTTTTTTTGCCTTTTTTCGAAAAATCACATGCGCCGCCAGCGCATTATGCCGCTTTGAAACGTCATGGCGAGCGTATTCAACGCATGCAAATCCACGGTGGGATCTCCGTCAAACACCGCCAAATCGGCGCAAAGGCCGGGAGCCACCGAACCGGTGACTGCTTCAATCCTCAGCGCCAGAGCGGCGCCGGAGGTGGCTGCGGTGAGTGCTTCGACGGGGCTCAGGCCGAATTCCGCGTAGAGATTCAACTCCGTCCACAAACTGCTGCCCAATGGCGTCATGTCGTTCGGACCGGCGTCCGTGCCGGCAATAATGCGTATGCCGTGTTTGCGGCACAGCTCTAGAGCGCGTTTTTTGCGGTCCAAATCACCGCTGTCGGCTTTTGCGCGCATATACTGATAGCGGGGGTCCTCGGTGTGAAGTATGTTGTAACGGGTGACTATCGTGGGACAATAGAAGGCCTCGGCCTCGGCCATCATCGCGGCAAGCTCCTCGTCCATCTGGATGTGGTCGATTATGCGGACGCCGGCGCGCACCGCGCGCTTTGCGCCCTCCAGCCCCGTGGCATGGGCGCGGCTGAAGGCGCCGACCGCTGCGGCGGCCTCGGCGGCTGCGCTCATCTGTCCCTCTGTGAGCTGGGCGACATTCGGAATCGAGTTCCTGGTACCCATACCGCCTGTGGCGAACAGCTTGACAAAATCCGCGCCCAGACGCAATTGCTCACGCGCCGCCCGCAGAGCTTCCAGCTCGCTGTCGCACTGGTGACCCGCAGTCCAACAGTGCCCTCCTGTGATGCAGATGCCGCATCCGCATGCGACTATTCGCGCTCCGGGGATGAGCCCGCCGCGTATCAAATCGCGCACATGTATATCGGCGTTTGCTCCGGTCGTGCAGTTGCACATTGTTGTTATGCCGCAGCTCCACACCTGCTGCGCCTGCGCGGCTATCAGCGCTCCGGACTGTACCAGCTCGGACTCTGACGAATTTGGCGACATGGCGCCCAGCGTTCCGAGATGCACATGGCCGTCAATCAGTCCGGGGGTGAGAGTGCGGCCGCGTCCGTCTATGATTTGTTCGGCCTCAAAAGGCCCCTCTCCGACCGCAAGTATGCCTGACTCGTCGAACAACACCGAGCCGCACTCCCAGGCAATGCGAGTGCCGTCAAAAATTTTGATGTTGTTTATTGCGGTTTTCATAATAAGCTCCTAACTACAAAATACTTTACTGACCGGCTTTCTTGCGGCGAGCGTCGCTGATAAAGGGCCAGATGATGCTGCCCACGCTTATCACTATGAGTATAAGCGACACGGGGCGGGTGAGGAAGGTAATCCATCCGGCGTCAGAGAAGCTGACGGCTTTGCGGAGGTTTTCTTCAAGCACGCTGCCGAGCACGAATGCCAGAATAAATGGACTGGTCGGCAGGTCGCCCCACTTCATGAACAGACCCACGAGCGTAAAGGCCAGAATGAGATAGAGTATAAACATGTTGCTCGTGCTCGTGTATGCACCGAGGAAGCACAGCACCAGTATGACGGGGTAAAGAAAATGGTACGGCACGTTGAGCAGCATCGGCATAAGGGGCATTCCGAGCGCCTGTATTATGACAAGGAACACGGCGCCGATGAGCAGCGAGGCAAATATGCTGTACACTGTCAGCGGGGCGTTTCGGAAGATGAGCGGGCCGGCCTGAATGCCCTGGATTGTGAGGGCGCCGAGCAGAACGGCGGTGGTGGCGTCGCCCGGTATGCCGAGGGCGACGAACGGGATGACGGCGCCGCCTACGGAGGCGTTATTGGCGACTTCCGGAGCTATGACGCCGTCTATG
>CALWXY010000089.1 GCA_944385595.1 uncultured Oscillospiraceae bacterium | reverse complement strand
ACCGGGCCGACCGGCCCGACCGGCCCGACCGGCCCTGCCGGCGGAGCGCTGGCGCTGCGGAGCGTCGCCACGCTCCCGGCGGACGCCACGCTCGCCGACGTCATCGACGCGTTCAACCAGCTCATAAGCAATCTGCAGAGCGCGGGCGCGATGAGCACGACCTGATACGGAAAACCAAACCCGGACGGAGCCGGTTTGATACCGGCTCCGTCCGAACCTTATTGAATGCAAGGAGGCGCTGCATGAAAGTCTGTGTATACACCATCTGCAAAAACGAGGCGAAATTCGCCCGGCGCTGGATGGAGTCGATGTCGGAGGCCGACGGCATCTACGTCCTCGACACCGGCTCCACCGACGGCACGCCGGAGCTGCTTGAGAGCCTGGGCGCGGTGGTGCGCCGCGCGGAGGTCAGCCCCTGGCGCTTCGACACGGCGCGCAATCTCTCGCTCGCGATGGTGCCGGAGGATGCGGAGATATGCCCGTGCATAGACCTCGACGAGAGCTTCTGCCCCGGCTGGCGCGCGGCGCTGGAGCGCGCGTGGCGGCCCGGCACGACGCAGGCGCGCTATGAATACGTCTGGAGCTTCGACGAGCACGGGCGGGACGACGTGGTGTTCTACGCCGAGAAGATCCACGCGCGGCACGGCTATGTGTGGCGCGGCGCGGTGCACGAGATCCCGGTGCGGGCGAATGGGCGTCCCGTCATGGTCACGGCGGAGGGCGTGCGCCTTGAGCACCGCCCCGACCCGACGAAGTCGCGCGGGCAGTACCTGCCGCTTTTGGAGATAGCCGTCGCCGAGGAGCCGGAGAACGACAGGAACACGCACTATCTGGGGCGCGAGTACATGTTCGCGGGGCGCTGGGAGGACTGCATAACTACGCTGCGCCGCCACCTTGAGATGCCGAGCGCCGTCTGGGAGGACGAGCGGGCGGCCTCGATGCGCTACATAGCGGCGGCCTACTCGGCGCTCGGCGACGAGCGGGAGCGCGAGCGCTGGCTGCTGCGCTGCGCGGCGGAGGCGCCCTGGGTGCGCGAGGGCTGGATCGCGCTCGCGCGGCTGTACTACGGGCGCGGGGATTGGAGCGCCTGCCTCGCCTGCGCGGAGCGGGCGCTCACCATAGTAAACCGCGGCGCGACCTATATCTCGCAGGGCGAGTGCTGGGGCTCGCTGCCGCACGACCTCGCCGCCATCGCCTGCTGGAACCTCGGGCTTTTCGAGGCCGCGCTCAGCCACGGCGAGGCCGCCCTCGCCGCCGAGCCGGAGAGCGAGAGGCTCAAATCCAACCTCAACTTCTACCGCTTGGGTGCCGCCGCGCATTGAGACGGCATATCTGGTATTTGACTTTAAATGGATTTTACAATATAATTTGTATACCACGTTATGTAAATCAAAGCGCCCTTCTACAGAGAGATATCGGAGGAAGTCATGCACGCAAAGCCAAACAACAAAAATCACCGCAGGGTCTTCATAGCGGGCTCGGCGGCGCTGCTCGTGGTCATAGCCATACTTGTGGCCGTGCTCATAGGCTCGCAGAGCGGCGGTAAATTTGATAAATACTACAAGCAGGGGGCGGACGCCTACGCCGCCGGCGAATACAGCTATGCCGCCGAGTCGCTCGAAAAGGCGCTCGAATACGGCGACAGCGTCGACTGCTACGTCCTCCTCGCCAATACATATTACGCCGGCCTCGGCGACATCGACAAGGCCATGGAGGTGCTGTACGTCGGCTCGTATAAGCTCGAGAGCGACACGATTAACAGCTACCTCGACAGCCTCAAGGCCATCAAGGCCGAGGGCGACTCCGTGGCCGACGCCGTCACCATAGGCGGCGAGACCATCTCGCCCGACGTCACCAGCCTCGTCCTCTCGCAGATGCGGCTGCAGGACAGCGATATCCTGCCGCTCACCCAGCTCACGAAGCTCGAGAGCCTCTCGCTCACCGACAACGGCCTCACCGATATCTCGCCCCTCGCGGGGCTTACGGAGCTGAGCTTTTTGCAGCTCGGCAACAACCAGGTAAGCGATATCTCCCCCCTCGCGGGGCTTTCGAAGCTCAAGACCCTCTACCTCGACGGCAACCCGATTGACGACTTCACGCCCCTGCACTCGCTCAAATCGCTGACCACGCTCAGCCTCAAAAACACCGGCATCACCGAGGAGGAGGCCGAGGCGCTGGAGGAGGCGCTGCCGAACTGCAGCATCCACTGTGAGCGCGGCGAGAGCGACGAGGTCGAGGAGCTGACCCTCGGCGGCGTCACCTTCATGTCCGACGTCACGGAGCTGGACCTCTCCGGCAAGAACATCACCGACATCAGCATACTCGCAAAGTGCACGAATCTCCAGAAGCTCGACCTGCGCGACAACAAAATCAGCGACATCACGCCGCTGATGGATCTCTCCGAGCTGAGCTGGCTGTGCATCTGGAACAACGACGTTGAGGACATACTGCCCCTCATGGGCCTCGCGAAGCTCGAGTACCTCGACGCCGACGGCAACGAGATAGAGGACATCACCGCCGTCTCCGCGCTGACCTCGCTGAGGGAGCTGTGGCTGAGCTACAACGATATCGACAGCTTCGAGCCCCTCGAGAAGCTGACGCAGCTCGAGCGCCTCGGCCTCAAGGGCACGGGGCTTGAGGACTCCGACCTCGCCTCGCTCAAAAAGCTCAAGAATCTCACCGAGCTCGCGCTCGAGGACAACGCCGCGCTCAGCGGCGGCGAGGTCGACAAGCTCAAGAGCGCGCTCAGCGGCTGCAACATCACGCACTCGGAGCTGAAATACTTCGCAAACCTCGGCGGCACGCAGTTTGACTCCGACGACACCGCCGTCTCCGCCACCGGCTCGTCGGTGACGAATCTCACCGGCCTCGACCACTTCTCGAAGCTCACGACATTGCAGCTCACCAACACCTCCGTCACCAACCTCAGCCCCATAGCGGAGCTTGAGAATTTGCAGATACTCGAGGTCTGGAGCAGCGACGCCTCGAAGCACGGCGCGCTGAGCGACCTCACGCCGCTCAAAAACCTCACCTCGCTGACGCAGCTGAACCTCATGTTCAACAGCATCACGGATATCTCGGCGCTCTCGGGGCTTACGAATCTGCGCGAGCTGCACCTCGACGGCAACAGCCTCTCCGGCATATCGGCGCTCTCGGGAATGAGCTCGCTTGAGTCGCTGTCGCTGCAGGGCTGCGGGATAAGCGATATCTCGGCGCTCTCGGGGCTTACGAATCTGCGCGAGCTGTATCTTGAGGACAACAGCATCTCGAATGTCGAGGCGCTCAAGGGCCTCACGAAGCTCAGCGCCCTGTATATCAGCAACAACAGCGTCACCGCCGAGCAGCTGCGCGAGCTCAAGGCCGCGCTGCCCGGCTGCACGATCTACACCGAGCTGGATCTCAGCGAGCCGGTGGAGGAGACGCCCGATTTGAGCTCGCCGGAGCTGGCCGCCTCGGCCTTCGGCATGACCGACGCCTTCACGCTGATGAGCACGGAGGAGACCGGCGAATGAGACTGTTCATTGCCATAGAGCTGTCGCCCCCGCTGCGGCGGGCGGCGTACCAGCTCGCCGCCGAGCTGAAATCGGAGCTGGGCGGCAGCTGCACCAGGGAGGAGAACCTGCACCTCACCCTCGCCTTCCTCGGCGAGCAGCCGCGCGAGCGGCTATTCGCCGTGCGAAAATGCATGGAGCGCGCCGCCGCTCAGCCGCTGACGCTCGCCATCGGCGGCGTCGGCTGCTTCAAGCGGCGCGACGGGGACATCTGGTGGCTGGGCGTCCGGCGCAGCGAGGAGCTTATCGAGCTGCAAAGCCGCCTCGCGCATGAGCTGACCGCCGCGGGCTTTGAGCTGGAGGAGCGGGAGTTTAAGCCGCACATGACCCTCCTGCGCCGGGCTTCGAGGCGCGAGGACTTCATAAAGCCCGACTTCCCCGCGCTTGAGCAGCGCGTCGAGCGCATCACCCTCTTCGAGAGCCTGCGCGAGCGCGGCGCGCTGGTCTACAGGCCGCTCGCTAAAGCCGAGCTGAACAGATAGTGAAATGTTACCAAAAATCTCCAAAACTATGTCGGTTTTGGAGATTTTTGACTATTAATGGAAAATTAACAAAAATCCCTTTGCAGAGGGGGCGGGCTGTGGTATAATACTGACAAGCAAGGCAGACGCCTGGCTCACATTGTTGGCGGCCCCCGCCGCCGGAAGGAGCTGAAACTGATGAAGTTTACCTTTATCGAAAAGAAACTGCAGGTTGACGACGCCGTGAAGGCCTACGCTGAGAAGAAGGTCGGTAAAATCGACAGGCTCTTCCGCCGCGAGAGCGAGGCATTCATCACGTTTGGGTATGAGCGCGGCCGCTACATGGCCGAGGTGACGCTCAACAACAACGGCATGTTCTTCAGGGTAAGCGAAGTCACCAGCGATATCTACGCCTCCATCGACTCCGCCGTCGCCTCCATAGAACGGCAGATCCGCAAGCACAAGACCCGCCTGAGCAAGAAGCTCCGCGAGGACAATATAGAGTGGAGCCCCGTCCCGGAGCCCGAGCCGGAGGAGGACGAGAGCGAGTTCAAAATCGTGCGTACCAAGCGCTTCTCCCTCAAGCCCATGACGCCCGAGGAGGCTATTTTGCAGATGAATCTGCTGGAGCACGAGTTCTTCGTGTTTAAAAATCAGGACGACGACAGCTTCTCCGTCGTCTATCGCCGCCGCGGCGGCGGATATGGCCTCATCGAGGCCGACGATGGCTGAGAACGTATGCGAAACCATTTTTCTTTTGTAAAAGAAAAACGGTTTCGAGCTTCCAAAAAGAAAACACGCGGAGACGAAAGTCTCCGCGTCGTTTTTTCGTTTCAGGTTTTGTTAATCAGCCGCCCGCGTATCTGAGTGCAAGTCTCTATCCACCGGCTATATCAAATTTGAATCACACTCTCACCCCCGACCGCTCAGCCGCTCGCGCTCCCAGTTTTGGCAGTCGAAGCCCCCCGCCCGGACGCCTTGGTGCCCAGACGAGTTAATAACCTTCTGCGTCTACCGCCGAGAGAGCACCAAAGTTGACAACTTGGTAGTAATCGAGGCGCCCCTTAGTCGGCGTAGAAATTTGTCGAATTCCTCGATATCGAGCGCCTCGTGGCGCGGAGTGGGACTGAGCGCTCTTCAATCTGGACGGCGCCGTGTCGGCGGCGCTTAAAACTCAGATACGCGCAAAAAAGATTTCTTTTTGGAAGCGCGAAACCATTTTTCTTTCTAAAAGAAAAATGGTTTCGCATCGCGTCTCCGCGTGTTTTCTTTTTGGAGGGGCGGAACCGTTTTTCTTTTACAAAAGAAAAATGGTTTCGCAAATATCTGCGAGCGGCTTAGTCCATCTCGCATATATAGGCTATCTTGCCGCCGAAGATTTTGGGGCTGTAGCCATAGAGGTCGGGGCGGCTGTCGTTGTACTTCCAGCCGGAGTGGTCGCCGAAGGAGACCTTCCACAGCAGGAGATAGTCCTCGGGCGTGCCGTCGTAGGCGTCCTTGTATGACGGCTCGTTGAGGTCCCAGACGTAGAAGTCTATGTCCTCGCCGGTGACCCATTCCATCTCGCCGGTGTCGGCGTTGCGCTTCGCGCCGAGCCAGACGTACTGCACGCCCAGCTGCTCGGCCATGTCGATGATGGCGTCGAGCTCCTCCTGGTTGTGGATGACGGCCAGATGGCCGCCCATGTCCTCACAGCGCTGCCGCGCGGTGTCCCAGGAGACGTTCTCGACCACCAGCGTGTAGTTGCCGACGGTGAGGGTGCTCGGCGACGGAGTGGGGGTCGGCGTCGGCGTGGGAGTGGGCGTAGGCGTCGGGGTGGGGGTGGGCGTCGGCGTGGGAGTGGGTGTAGGCGTCGGAGGGGGGGTGGGCGTGGGCGTGACGACGGCGCCGGTGCTCGGCGAGCTGCTGACGGCGGGCGAGGCGCTCACGGCGGGAGACACGCTCGCGTCGGGCGATTCGCTCGCCTCCGGGGACTCGCTGACCTCCGGCGAGGGGCTGACCTCCGGCGACGGGCTGAGCTCCGGCGACGGGGAGGGGATGGCGGGGCTGACCTCGCTGACGGGGGGCAGCTCGCCATCCCCGCAGGCGCGCAGGCACATGACCAGCACGGCGGCGGCGATGACGACGGCTCCGGCTATCATGAGGCCGCGCCTCGGGCTTTTTCTGGCCTCCTCGGGCTTGTCCGGCAGCTCCTCAAAGTGCTTTTCGACCTTGTACTCGCGCCCGGCGGCCTTGCGGGCCTCGGCCTCGGCGACGGAGCTGGTGCCGAACTCCTCGTCCAGCGCTTTGGCGAGCTCCGGGTCGGACTCCAGCAGGGCGGCGGGGGAGAAGCCCTCGTACTCCTTCGGCAGGACGGGGCAGGCATCAAGCGCCGCGAGCAGCTCCGCGCCGCTCTGGAAGCGCTCGTTTTCGTCGTAGCTGACGGCGCGCATGACGGCCTCGCCGAGCCTTTTGCCGCAGCTTTCGAGCGGCGGAAAGGGCTCGCCCTTCATGCGGCGGCGCAGGGCGTCGGCGCGCTCCTTGACGCCTATCTCGCCCTCGGCGGGGTAGAAGGGGTTCTTGCCGCCGCAGAGCGCGCAGTACATTATCATGCCGACGGAGTAGACGTCGGCGGCGGGCTCTTTTTTGCCGTGCCAGAAAAGCTCCGGCGCGGCAAACTCGAGCGCCTCGGCGCTCAGCTCGAGAATCTCGCCCTCGAGCGGCTTGCCGAGGGCGGCATGTCCGTCGGCGTCAATGCTGACGGAGGCGGGGCAGATGGCGCCGTGGCAGCCGTTTTCCGGGAGCGCGGCGCAGATGGCCTTCGCGGCGGCGATGACCTCCGTGCGGGTCATGGAGGCCATGCGGCTCTCCAGGGTGTTAGCGGGATCGAAAGTAATTTCAGCCATGGTACAAGTTCCTCTTCAGTGTCAGGCGGTGATGAATATGGCGGTGAGCGAGCCGGTGATGCGGCTGAGCAGGCCGTTTACGGTGTCCATTGCGGCGTCTATGTATGGCGGGACGATCTGGTGGGTCATGACGGCCTCGATGCCGCTGCCGGTGAGCAGCGAGACGGCCAGCAGTATGACGCCGAGACCGACGCAGCCGACGGCGAGGCTCGCGATGATGCGGACGAATATTCTCATTTCGCGGCCTCCTTTCTGGCGAGGCGGTTAAAGAGGGCGGGCACGCCGCGCCGCCACGCGCCGATTATGAGCTTATCGAGGTACAGCGCGAGCAGCAGGAGCAGGACGCCGAGTCCCACGCTGATGAACGCCGCGCCGAATACGAACATGGCGTCGGCCAGGTAGGCCATGGTGGCCATGCCCGCGGAGAAGCCCCAGGCGGACAGCCAGCACAGCGCCGCGCCGGGGACGAGCAGGCCGGGCAGCAGCGCGATGCTGAGCGCGGCGAGCGGCAGGCCGGGGACTATCATCAGTATGCCGAAGAGTATCGCGCCGCCGACTGAGGTTTTCACCTCCGGCTCCGGCGCTTTGGGCGGCTCCGGGGCCTCGCCGCGCAGCGTGCGGATGAGGTCCATCTCCGTGAAGCTCTCGCCGCCGGAGCGCCCGTAGGCCGCGCGGAGCAGCTCGGAGGCCTTGCTCTCCGGCTGAGTCACTTCCGGCAGCGGCTCAATCTCCGGGAGCGGCTCCTCCTCCGGCTCGGGTTTGGGTTCGGGTTCCGGCTCGACTTCGGGTTCGGGTTCGGGTTCCGGCTCGACTTCGGGTTCGGGTTCGGGTTCGGGAGCGGGTTCCGGTTCGGGTTCGGGTTCGGCCTCGGCCTCAGGCTCGGCCTCGGTTTCGGTCTCGGTTTCGGTTTCAGCCTCGGCTTCGGGCGCTGCCTCCGGCTCGGGGGCGAGGCGGCTGTCCAGCTCCGCGAGCGTGGCCTTGAGGCCGACGCGGTTGAGCTTTATTGCGAGCTTCATGGGCGAGCCGAGCTCGGCGATGAGCGCGGCCTCGCCCTCGGCTCCGGCGTCGTCGAAGCGGCGCTCGAAGCGGCTTATCACCAGGCTGCGCTCCTCGCTGCTCAGAAACGAGAGCAGGCCGCCCAGCTCGGCGAGGTAGTTCTGTCTGTTCATTGGTACACCTCTCGGCTGCCGACAGAGCTTGTCGACATAATCCCTTACATTATATTCAAAAACATCCCGCCGGTCAAGTCAATCGCCCGCTATTTCAAGGAGGCGGGACTGCCCGCCCGGCCTCCAGATTTTGACAAGATACAGCTCCCCGGCCTCGAGCGGGGCGAAGAAGAGCCTGCCGTCCTCGTCGGTGACGGCGACGGCGGGCGGCTCCGAGCCGCCGCTCACCTTGAAGAGAATCGCCGCCGCGCCGCTGACCGGCTCGCCGTCCTCGGAGAGGACGGTCGCGAGCAGGCTGGGCGGCTCGGGGGAGAGACGAAGCTCCGTCTCCACGCGCTCGCCCTCGCCGGGGCGGAAGTAAAAGCTGCCGAACATGTGCTGCACACCTCCAAACAAAATTCCTCGCTGCATTATATGGCCCGGACACGGCCTCGGTTAAGGCGAAAAATGCCTTTTCGCGCCGCGCCGCGCCTTGACAAGCGGCGGCGGATTTAATACAATATAGGGACGCAACAGCGTGATTTAAGGAGGAGTACGATGGCAAAAGACAAGAAAAAGGTTGAACAGATTACCGATATGGAGGTCGACTTCGCCCAGTGGTACACCGACGTGTGCAAAAAGGCGGAGCTCATCGACTACAGCTCGGTGAAGGGCATGTTCATCTACCGTCCTTACGGCTACGCCATCTGGGAGAATATACAGAAGGAGCTGGACGCGAGGTTCAAGGAGCTGGGGCACGAGAACGTGTATCTCCCCGTGCTCATACCCGAGAGCCTGCTCCAGAAGGAGAAGGACCACGTCGAGGGCTTCGCGCCGGAGTGCGCGTGGGTCACCATGGGCGGCGGCGAGCAGCTCGAGGAGCGCATGTGCGTGCGCCCCACCTCGGAGACCCTGTTCTGCGAGCACTATAAGAATATCATCCAGTCCTACCGCGACCTGCCCAAGCTCTATAACCAGTGGTGCAGCGTCCTGCGCTGGGAGAAGACCAGCCGTCCCTTCCTGCGTCACAGAGAGTTCCTGTGGCAGGAGGGCCACACCATGCACGAGACCGCCGACGAGGCCAGGGCCGAGACCATGCAGATGCTGAACGTCTACGCCGATTTTCTGGAGAACATCCTCGCCATGCCGGTCATCAAGGGCCGCAAGACCGACAAGGAGAAGTTCAACGGCGCCGAGGAGACCTACACCGTCGAGTGCATGATGCACGACCGCAAGGCCCTCCAGGCCGGCACCAGCCACTATTTTGGCGACGGCTTCGCCAGGGCCTTCGACATCACCTTCACCGGGCGCGACAACCAGCTCCATCACCCGCATCAGACGAGCTGGGGCGTCTCCACCCGCATGATAGGCGGCATCATCATGACCCACGGCGACAACAACGGCCTCGTCCTGCCGCCGCGCATAGCGCCCATTCAGGTCATAGTCCTGCCCATCGCCCAGCACAAGCCCGGCGTCGTCGAGGCGGCGCAGGAGCTTATTGACCGCCTCAAGGCCATAGGCGTGCGCGTCAGGGGCGACTTCTCGGAGAACAGCCCCGGCTGGAAGTTCGCCGAGTACGAGATGAAGGGCGTGCCGCTGCGCATTGAGATAGGCCCCAAGGACATCGAGCAGGGCCAGTGCGTCGCCGCGAGACGCGACAGCGGCGAGAAAATCACCATCCCCCTCGGCGAGCTTGAGGCGCGTGTCGGTGAGCTGCTCGACGCCGTGCACGACGGCCTCTACGCCAAGGCCAAGGCCAACCTCATGTCGAACATCTACGAGGCGCACTCTCTGGAGGAGGCCAAGGCCATCCAGGAGGAGAAGGGCGGCTTTATAAAGACCATGTGGTGCGGCGACCTTGAGTGCGAGCTTGCGATGAAGGACAAGGCGGGCATGTCCAGCCGCTGCATCCCCTTCGAGCAGGAGCATCTCGGCGACGTGTGCCCGATTTGCGGAAAGCCCGCCAAGACGATGATATATTGGGGAGTAGCGTATTAATTGAAAAAGCAGAGCTTTTTCAATTAAGGGGATTTGCAGGCCACTGCGTCGCACTCGCCTTACGGCTCGCACGCTTGTGGCCTGAGAAGAGTTTTTTCCGTGGCGCATGTCCCCGGAAAAAACGATTTGATTTTATTTCGCCGCTGCGGCGGCGAAACTCTGCGAGGCTTTTTGGGAAATTTCAACGGCCTTCCGGCTGGCCCGGAAGGCCGTTTTCTTGAGGAGGGATGACCCGTGCGGGGCATGGGAACTATCGTAAACGTGCTGGCCGTCATAGTCGGCAGCGGCATAGGGCTGGGGCTGCGAAACGGCCTGCCCGAGCGGCTGAGAACCATACTGACCCAGGCCTGCGGCCTGTCCGTCGTGTTCATAGGCATAGCCGGGGCAATGGCGGGCATGCTCTCCGTCGCCGACGGGGCGCTCGGCACCGAGGACTCCATACTGCTGGTGCTGTCGCTGGTGCTCGGCGGGCTGTGCGGCGAGCTGCTCGAGATCGAGCGCAGGCTCGACGCCCTCGGCGAGAGCCTGCAAAAGCGCTTCGCCACCGGCGACGACTCCAACTTCGTCGTCGGCTTCGTCACGGCCTCGCTGGTCATCTGCGTCGGCGCGATGGCCGTCGTCGGCTCAATCAAGGACGGCCTCGAGGGCGGCGGCTCCATGCTCTTTGCCAAGAGCATACTCGACTTTGTCATTGTCATGGTGTTCTCGTCCACCTTCGGCCTCGGCGTCATGTTCTCCGCCGTGCCGCTGGGGATTTATCAGGGCGGCATCACGCTCTGCGCCGTGTTCATCGAGCCGTATCTGACCGACGCCATGATCTCCGGCATGAGCTTCGTCGGCTCCGTGCTGATTTGCGCCGTCGGCCTCAATCTGCTGCGCCCGGGGCTGGTGAAGGTCGGCAATATGCTGCCCGCCCTGTTCGTGCCGGTGGTGTGGGAGCTTATTCGGCCTCTGTTTGAGCGCTTCATGTGAGGTGCGGCATGTTCGATGTATCGTTCAAAAGCTGCCCGGACTACGAAGCGGAGCGGGTGTACGAGGCGGTGCGCTCGGCCGTCGGGGAGGTCACGGATTTCGCGTGGCTGCGTCCGGGTATGACCGTCGCCGTCAAGGCGAACCTCGTCTCCGCCGAGAGGCCGGAGCGCGCCGCGACGACGCACCCGGCGGTGCTCGCCGCCGTCTGCCGCCTGATATCCGAGCGCGGCGGCAGACCCGTCGTGGGCGACAGCCCCGGCGGGCCGTTCACGGCGGTGTGGGTGAACAGGGTCTACTCCGCCTGCGGCCTCTCGGAGCTGCCGCTCAACCGGGATTTCTCCGAGCAGCGCATCGACTGCCCGCGCGGCGTGAAGCTGCGCGAGTTCGACTGCACGGCCTGGCTCACGAAGGCCGACGCCGTCGTCAATGTGTGCAAACTCAAGACCCACGGCATGATGACCCTCACCGCCGGGGTGAAGAATATGTTCGGCGCGATACCGGGCACGAAAAAGCCGGAGCTGCACTTCCGGCTCAAGGACAAGGCGGCCTTCGCCTCGGCGCTCGCCGATATCTGCGCGGCGCTCGCCCCGGCGCTCACGGTCTGCGACGCGGTCGACTCCATGGAGGGCAACGGCCCGACGTCGGGCAGAGCGCGCCGCACCGGGCTTATCGCCGCCTCGGCGAGCGCCTTCCAGCTCGACCTGAGCCTCGCGCGCTATGTGGGGCTGAGCCCCGAGCGGGTGCCGACGGTCTGCGAGAGCCTGCGGCGCGGCCTCGCGAGCGAGGCCGGCTCCGTCTCGGGCGAGCCGGAGCCGCTTCGGGATTTTGAGATACCGGAGCCGGGCGGGCTGCTGTTCGAGGGGCGAGGCGGCGCGCTCGGCGCGCTGAGAGCGCGGCTGCTGGGCGGACTGCTCGCCTCGCGCCCGGAGCTTGAGGCGGGAAAATGCGTCTCCTGCGGGCGCTGCCGCGAGGTATGACCCGCAAAGGCGATAGAGATGCGCGGCGGGCGGCCGGAGATTGACCGGCGCAGGTGCATAAAATGCTTCTGCTGCCAGGAGTTTTGCCCAGCGGGCGCTCTGCACGTCCGCCGCAGCGCCGTCGCGAGGATGCTCGACCGCTGAGGGGGACGTGATGCGAAACCCATTTTCTTTTGTAAAAGAAAACGGGTTTCGCGCTTCCCAAAAGAAAACACCGCAGACGGCAGTCTGCGCGCCGTTTTGTCGTTTCAGGTAATTGTTCGTCAGCCGCCCGCGTATCACAGTACCAGCTCTCTATCGGTCGGCTGTAAAGGGAATTCGTATCACGCTCTCACCCCCGGCCGCGCCACCCCGCTTCGCTCCGGCGCTCGATTTTTCCTGAGTTGATAACCAAAGCCCCTCGCCCGGACGCCTTGGTGCCCAGACGAGTTAATAACCTTTAGCGTCTATCCGCCTAAAAACGAAGCACCTGCCACAGAGGCAGGTGCTTTCGTATTTGCGCGAAAGAGCGCGCAGTTATAAACTTGGTAGAAGATTAGGCGCCCCTAAGTCGGTGCGGAAACTCGCGAAATCCTCGGCGGCGAGCGCCTCGTGGCGCGGAGTGGGACTGAGCGCTCTTCAATTCTAACGGCGCCGTGTCGGCGGCGCGGGGACTGAGATACGCGCAAAAAAGTTTCTTTTTGGAGGTGCGGAACCCTTTTTCTTTTCAAAGAAAAATGGTTCCGCTTGTCATCAGCCGCACTTGGAATACCCGCAGTTCCGGCAGGTGACGCAGCCGCCCTCGTGTTCGAGCCGCGCTCCGCACTCCGGGCAATACTTCGCGAGCTTCGCCTCCGCCGGGGTCATCTGCGTCGGCGTAACCGGCACCGGCACCGCCGCCTCGTGGCTCTCGGTCGCCTTGAGCACCTTCTCGAGCGCGCGAGCTATCGCGTCGGGGCAGGAGGTCACGCTCATGCCCGGCTGGCGTATGGTCGACGGGCAGCGTATTCCCTTGAGCTGCTGGATTATCTTCTTCGGGTCGATGCCGCTGCGTATGCCGACGGATATGAGCCGCGCCGTCGCCTCGGACTGGCTCGGGCAGCCGCCCGCGCGGCCCGTGTTCGTGAACACCTCGCAGATGCCCTTCTCGTCGTAGTTCACCGTGATGTACAGGTTGCCGCAGCCGATGCGCACCTTCTCGGTGAAGCCGGTCGTCACGTCCGGGCGCGGGCGCGGCAGGATGTGGCCGTACTCCGCCTCCGGCTCCGCGTGGCCGGAGACCTTGCCGATGTTCAGCACCTGCTCGGCGCGGCTTCCGTCGCGGTAGATGGTCGTGCCCTTGCAGCCGAGCCGCCACGCGAGCTGGTAGACCTCGCTCACGTCCTCGCGCGTCGCGCTGCTCACGAAGTTCACCGTCTTGCTCACGGCGTTGTCCGTGTGCTCCTGGAAGGCCGCCTGCATACGGATGTGCCAAATCGGGCTCACGTCGTGGGCGCAGACGAACACGCGCTTTATCTCCTCCGGTATGCCGTGGATGTGCGCGAGCGAGCCCTCCTTCGCGATGCGCTTCATGCGCTCGTCGGTCAGCAGGCCGAGGGCGGTGAGCTTCTCGCGCAGTATGCCGTTGGTCTCGACGAAGTGGGTGCCGTCCATGATGTTGCGGATGTACGCATACGCGAACACCGGCTCGACGCCGGAGGACACGCCCGCTATGATGCTGAGCGTCCCGGTGGGCGCGATGGTGGTCACCGTCGCGTTGCGCATGGGCGTCTCCTGCGGGAGCGTGCTCTCGGCGAACAGCGGGAACGCGCCGCGCTGCTCGGCGAGCTTGGCCGAGGCCGCCTTGCCCTCGCTCTCGATGAAGGCCATCAGTTTGCCCGCCATGGCGACGCCCTCCTCGCTGTTGTAGGCGATGCCGAGGTAGAGCAGCATGTCCGCGAAGCCCATGACGCCGAGGCCGATTTTGCGGGTGAGTTTCGTCACATGGTCTATTTCCGGCAGGGGATATTTGTTCACATCAATGACGTTGTCGAGGAAGTGCACGGCCTTGCGCACAGTCTCGCCGAGGCGCTCCCAGTCGACCTCGTAGCCGGAGGCCGTCTTTTTCAGGTGGCGGACGAGGTTGATCGAGCCGAGGTTGCAGCTCTCATACGGCAGCAGCGGCTGCTCGCCGCAGGGGTTAGTCGACTCTATCTCGCCCAGCGTCGGCACGACGTTGTCGCGGTTGAGCCTGTCGAGAAAGACTATGCCCGGCTCGCCGGTGCGCCACGCGGAGTCGACGATTTTGTCGTAGACCTCTTTGGCGCTCAGCGTGCCGGTGGCGAGGCCGGTGTTCGGGTCGCGCAGCTCGTAGTCCGCGCCTTTGGCGGCGGCCTCCATGAAGGCCTCCGTCACGCCGACGGAGATGTTGAAGTTATTTATCTCGCCGGTGTCGTCCTTGCAGGAGATGAACTCGAGTATGTCGGGGTGGTCGACGCGGAGTATGCCCATGTTCGCGCCGCGGCGGGTGCCGCCCTGCTTGACGGCCTCGGTCGCGGAGTTGAAGACCTTCATGAACGATATCGGGCCGGAGGCGACGCCGCCGGTGGAGTTGACCGTCGACCCCTTGGGGCGCAGTCTCGAGAACGAGAAGCCCGTGCCGCCGCCGGATTTGTGGATCAGCGCGGCGTTTTTGATGGAGTCGAAGATCTCCTCCATCGAGTCGCCGACGGGCAGGACGAAGCAGGCGCTCAGCTGGCCGAGGTGGCGTCCGGCGTTCATAAGCGTGGGGGAGTTGGGCAGGAAATCGAGGTCGGTGAGCATACGGTAGAACTCGGCGGCGCTCTCCTCGACGTCGCCGCCGTAGGCTGCGTCGCCCTCGGCTATGGCGTTGCAGACGCGGCGGAACATGCCCTCGACGTCCTCGAGGGGGGTGCCGTTCTCGTCGCGCAGCAGATATCTCTTCTCGAGCACCGCTCTCGCGTTCTCGCTGACTGGCATTGCAAACACTCCTTAAATATATTAAAAGTCGCACAAGATATTGTATAATCGTTTTCCAATAAAGTCAAGATATAGTTTGCGCTCTTTGGCTTGTGCGGACGGTAAAAATTGGTTATAATCAGGGCAGGAGGTGCATTGAAATGAGCGAATTTACCATCACATATCACGGCCATTCCTGCTTCACGGTCGAATATTCGGGCTGGCGCGTGGCCTTCGACCCCTACTCGCCCGGCTCGGTGCCGGGGCTTTCAGGCCTCGCGCTGGAGGCGGACGAGCTGCTGTGCTCGCACACGCACGGCGACCACGGCTACAAGGCCGCGGTGAAGATAAGGCCGCACGCGGCGGAGAACCCGTTCACTGTTGAGACCATACGCTGCCCGCACGACGACGCGGGCGGGGCCAAGCGCGGGATGAACACGATTCACATTCTCACAGCCGGCGGCGAGAAGATAGTCCACATGGGCGACGTGGGCTGCGCCCTGCCGGAGGCCGACATGACGAAGCTGCGCGGGGCGCTGGCGCTGCTCATCCCGGTGGGCGGCTACTACACGATAGACGCCCGCGAGGCCGACGCCATGGCGCGCGAAATCGGCGCGCGGGTGGTCATCCCCATGCACTACCGCACGGCCACAAGCGGCTTCGACGTGATAGCGCCGCTCGAGGACTTCCTCGCGCTGCGGGATGACATCACCCGCTGCGGCGACGAGGTGACCCTCACCGGCGGCGAGCGGGGCACCTTTGTCCTCACTCAGAGGGCGATGATGTGAAACCATTTTTCTTTTAGAAAGAAAAAGGGTTTCACACTTCCAAAAAGAAAACACGCGGGGTCGCAAGTCCCCGCGTCGTTTTTTAGTATCAGGTCTCGTCCATCCGCCGCCCGCGTATCTGAGTGCCAGTCTCTATCCACCGGCTATATCAAATTTGAATCACGCTCTCACCCCCGACCGCTCGGCCGCTTGCGCTCCCAATTTTGGCAGTTTAAGCCCCCCGCAAGGACGCCTTGGTGCCCAGACGAGTTATCGACCTCTCGCGTCTATCGAGAGAGCGCATAGTTGACAACTCTGTAGAGGCGAGGCGCCCCTTAGTCGGCGTAGAAATTTGTCGAATTCCTCCCACAGCGAGCGCCTCGTGGCGCGGAGTGGGATTGAGCGCTCTTCAATTCTAACGGCGCCGTGTCGGCGGCGCTTAAAGCTCGGATACGCGCAAAAAAGATTTCTTTTTGGAGGGGCGGAACCCTTTTTCTTTCTAAAAGAAAAATGGTTCCGCATCCCGCGTCATCGAAACGCTGAGCATTTTCGGAAGAACCGGGGAACCCCTTGCCAGGGTTCCCCTCGAAAAAGGCGGGCGAAAACTTCTTGCTGCGCCAAATCGAAAAACTTCCAACAACGGAAAGAGCGCCGGATTGCTCCGGCGCTCCCCCGTTATGGCAAATTTTTTAGTCTCACTGCTTCACGGGGCCGAACAGGCCCTCGCGATGCGCGCCAATGTACTCCATGCAGTAGAA
>CALWXY010000088.1 GCA_944385595.1 uncultured Oscillospiraceae bacterium | reverse complement strand
CTCAGCGCCCAGCCCCGCCCCGAAGCGCTCAAGCCGCAGCAGCGGCGTCGAGCCGATGAGCTCGGTGATGCTCCCGTAAATCATGGCTCAGCCCCTTATGGCCTCGAAGGCCTGCTCGAGGTCGGCGATGATGTCGTCTATGTGCTCCGTGCCTATGGAGAGGCGAATCGTCCCCTTGCTGATGCCGCAGGCGGCGAGCTCGGCCTCGTTCATCTGGGCGTGGGTGGTCGAGGCCGGATGGATGACGAGGCTCTTCACGTCGGCGACGTTCGCGAGCAGCGAGAAGAGTCTCAGGCTCTCGCAGAACTGCTGCGCCTTGGCAGCGTCGCGCAGCTCGATGGTGAATATCGCGCCGCCGCCGAGGGGGAAGTATTTCTTATACAGCTCATGGTCGGGGTGGTCGGGCAGAGCAGGGTGGTTGACCCTCGCCACCTCCGGGCGCTTCGCGAGGTACTCCGCCGCCCTGACGGCGTTCTGCACATGGCGCTCGACGCGCAGCGACAGCGTCTCAAGCCCTTGGAGCAGTATCCAGCTGCTGAACGGGCTGGGGCAGGCGCCGAAGTCGCGCAGTATGGTGCTGCGCAGCTTGACGGCGTAGGCGGATTTGCCGGCGATGTCGGTGAAGACGACGCCGTGGTAGTTCTCGTTCGGCTCGGAGAGGCCGGGGAACAGCCCGGAGGCCGCCCAGTCGAAGCTGCCGCCGTCTATGACCATGCCGCCGAGGACGCTGCCGTGGCCGCCGATGAACTTGGTCGTCGAGTGGACGACTATGTCCGCGCCGTGCTCAATGGGGCGGATGAGGTAGGGCGTGCCGAAGGTGTTGTCGACCATGAGCGGCACCCTGTGCACGTGGGCGACGGCGGCGATGGCCTCGATATCCATGACATTGCAGTTGGGGTTGCCCATGCTCTCGATGTAGACGAGGCGGGTCTCGGGTCGCATCGCGGCCTCGAAATCGGCGGGGTCGCCGCCCTGGACAAAGGTGGCGTCTATGCCGCAGTCGGCCAGAGTGTGGGCGAAGAGGTTAAAGGTGCCGCCGTAGAGCGTCGACGCCGCGACGATGTGGCTGCCCTTGGTGAGTATGTTCTGCACAGCGCCCGCGATGGCCGCTGTGCCGCTGGCGAATGCCACGGCGGCGACACCGCCCTCCAGCGCCGCCATGCGCTTTTCGAGCACGTCGCTGGTGGGGTTATCCATGCGGGAGTAGACGTTGCCGGGCCGGCTGAGGTCGAACCTCGCGGCGGCGTCGGCGCTGTCGGGGAAGACGTATGAGGTGGTGGCGTATATGGGTACGGCCCTCGCGCCGGTGGCGCTGTCGGGGCTCTCCTGCCCGACGTGGAGCTGCATAGTCTCAAATTTATATTTGTTCATCAAGTATCATCCTTTCGCCGGTTTATTAGGGCTATTATAAGTCCGGCGGAGCGAAAAGTAAACAAAAACAGCCGCGCCATTTGGCGCGGCTGTTTTTGAATCGTCAGCTGTTTGTGATTTTTTCGAGCATTGCGGAGATGTCCTCCGCCGAGCCCTCCGGGCGGTAGCACGCCTCGCCGAGGCGGCAGACGGCCTCGCCGTCCGAAAGCCAGATCTCGATGACCGAGCCGTCCGCGAGCGAAATGCTCGCGTCGGCCGCGCGCTCCGGCGCCTCGGCGGCCTCGGCGTATTCGAGCGCGTACAGCAGCTCGCGCATGGCCTCCTCGCCGGGCTGGAATTTCGTGCTGTCCCTGGACAGCACGGCGTCAACGGCGCTTGCGCCGTTGAATATGACGCTGTCGACCTCGCCGGCGGCAACGTCGTAGAGCGCGGCGTTCACCTGCACGTCCTGCGTGGCGCTCTCCGGCTCCGCCGCCTCATAAGGCGCGGCGCGCAAATCGCCCATGGTGCTGGCGACGCTTTTGTCGTCCAGACCGCGAACGGCGGCGGCGCAGATCAGCACGAGGCAGGCCGCGACGGCGAGATAGCGCCTCCAGCTCCGGCGCGCTCTCCGCGCCGGAATCGACGCCATCACGGAGGCGGCAAAGCCCTCCGGGACCGGCTCAAGGCCGCGCAGCTCGCCGGAGATGGAGGAGAAGGCCGCGAAAACGGCGGCGCAGTCGCCGCAGGAGGCGATGTGCGCCTCAAGCTCCGCGCGCTGCTGCTCGCTCAGCTCGCCGTCGAGCGCGGCGCTCATCAGCTCGCGGTATTTATCGCAAGTGCTCATTCCTCACACCCCCTTCGCCCTATCAGACGAGCGGGGCGGCGAAAAGTTCCCGTCTGCGCTCAAAATATTGCAGAGCTTCCTGCGCGCGCGGAATATGCGCGACTTGACCGTGCCCGCCTCGAGCGAGAGGGCGGCGGCAATCTCGTCGTAGCTGAGGCCGCTGATCTCGCGCAGGAGCAGCACCTCGCGCTGCTCGTCCGGCAGGCGCTGCAGCGCGCGATTGAGCGCCGCGCGCAGCTCGGCGCGCTCAAGCTCCGTCTGCGGGGAGAAGCGCTCGTCGGGAATCTCGAGGTCGGCGGCGTCGTCCTCGTCGGAGACGAAGCAGCTTATGGACACAGTCTTTTTTCTCCGGCGGGCGCGCAGGAAGTCGAGGCAGATGTTGCTCGTCAGCCGGTAGAGCCAGACGGAGAATTTGCTGTCGCCCCGGAAGCTCTCAAGCGAGCGGAAGGCGCGGATGAAGGCCTCCTGCGAGATGTCGAGCGCGTCCTGCTCGCTGCCGACCATGCGCAGCGCGAGGTTGTAGACCTGCGCCTGATTTTTGAGCACCAGCTGCTCAAAGGCCTCGGTGTTGCCGGCGAGGACCTGCTCTATTATCTGTTTTTCCTCGTCACGCTCCAAAGAAACTCACCTCAGATCACGCTTGATGGCGGCGGCTATGCGGCGGACGTCCTCAAGCGTCTCGACGCGCACGGCCTCGTTCTTGTATGCTCCTGAATATGGTACGCCGCGCAGATACCAGGCGAAGTGCCGCCTCGCCTCCAGGCAGGCGACGCGCTCGCCCTTGTCGGCGGCGGCCAGCTCGAACTGGCGCACGGCGGCGTCGATGCGCTCGGCGAGCGGCGGGCGCGGCGGCACTTCGCGGCCTGAGAGCGCGCAGTTCGCGCGCGCGAAAATCCACGGGTCGCCGAAGCTGCCGCGGCCTATCATGGCCATGTCGGCGCCGGTATAGCGCAGTATGCGCACGGCGTCCTCCGGCTCGAACACATCGCCGTTTGCGATGACCGGTATGGATACGGCGCGCTTAACCTCGCGTATGATATCCCAGTCGGCGACGCCCTCGTACATCTGCACCCTGGTGCGCCCGTGCACGGCGACGGCGGCGGCGCCGGCGCGCTCGGCCATCCCGGCAAACTCGACGGCGTTGACGTGCCCCTTGTCCCAGCCCTTGCGGAATTTGACCGTGACCGGCACGGGCACCGCCTCGCGCACGGCGCGGATGATGTCCTCGGCGCGGGCGATGTCGCGCATGAGGCCGCTGCCCTCGCCGTGGAGGGCGACCTTGCCGACGGGGCAGCCCATGTTGATGTCGATAATGTCGGCGCCCGAAATCTCGAGCGCAATGCGCGCGCCGCGCGCCATGAACTCCGGCTCGGAGCCGAAAATCTGCGCGGCGGCGGGGTGCTCGCCCTCGCCGAGGCGCAGCAGCGACGGCGTCTTTTTGTCGCCGTAGCAGAGCGCCTTGGCGCTGACCATCTCAGTGCAGGTGAGCGCCGCGCCCTGCTCGCGGCAGAGCTGCCGGAAGGCGAGGTCGGTGACGCCCGCCATCGGCGCGAGGGCGAGCAGGCCGGGGATTTGAACTCCGCCTATGCTGATCATAGCTCTATCTCAAGCCCGACGGGGCAGTGGTCGCTGCCGGTGATCTCCGGCAGTATGAAGGCTTTTTCGATTTTGTCCGCGACGCGGTCGGAGCAGATGAAGTAGTCGATGCGCCAGCCGGTGTTGTTGGCTCTGGCGTTGCCGCGGTAGCTCCACCAGCTGTAGGCGCCCTCAAGGTCGGGGTAGAGCTTGCGGAAGGTGTCGGTGAAGCCGGAAGCGAGCAGCTCGGTGAATTTGGCGCGCTCTTCGTCTGAGAAGCCGGGGTTGCCGCGGTTGGATTTCGGGTTTTTGAGGTCTATCTCCTCGTGGGCGACGTTCATGTCGCCGCAGGCGACGACGGGCTTTTTTTCGTCGAGCTTTTTGAGGTAGTCCCTGAACGCGTCCTCCCAGCTCATGCGGTAGTCGAGGCGGCGCAGGCCGTCCTGAGCGTTGGGGGTGTAGACGCAGACGAGGTAGAAGTTTTCAAATTCGAGGGTCACGCACCTGCCCTCGGTGTCGTGCTCGGGGATGCCGAGGCCATAGCTCACGCTCAGCGGCTTCACGCGGGTGTAGACGGCGGTGCCGGAGTAGCCCTTGCGCTCGGCGTAGTCCCAGTAGTGCTCGTAGCCATCGAAATCGAGCTCAATCTGCCCGGCCTGGAGCTTGGTCTCCTGCAGGCAGACGACGTCCGCGTCGAGCGACTGGAATATCTCGGCAAAGCCTTTTTTGACGACGGCGCGCAGGCCGTTCACGTTCCAGGAAATGAGCTTCATGCTTTTGCCTCCTCTCCGGCGAAGACCGCGACGCAGCGGTTTATTTTGACGCCCTGCTCATAGAATTTGGCCTCGTAGTCGGTCATGACGCCGACGGGGCCGTGCTCGTGGAGGTCGCGGGTGACCTCGCTCAGCTCCCAGCCGGATTTTTCAAAGCTGCGGAGGGAGTAGTTGAAGAGCGGGACGTTGTCTGTCTTGAAGTGAATCTCCCCGCCGGGGCGCAGCACCTCGCGGTACAGCGCGAGAAAATCCGGCGAGGTGAGGCGGCGCTTGGCGTCGCGGTTGCGGGGCCAGGGGTCGCAGAAGTTTATGTATATGCGCGAGACCTAGCCTTTATCGAACATCCCGGCGAGTTTTCGCACGTCGCCGTCTATGAAGCGGACGTTTTTAATCCCGGCCTCGCAGGCGCGCTCCATGCCGACGACCATGGCGTCGGCGACGCGCTCGACGGCGACCAGCAGCATGTCGGGATTTGACTCCGCGGTGCCGACGGTAAAGCGCCCCTTGCCGCAGCCGAGCTCGAGCAGGAGGCCGCCGTGGCCGGGGAACTCCTCGAGCCAGCGGCCGCGCAGGGCGGCGGGGTCGTCTATCAAAACCTCAGCGCAGCGCTCCATGCGCGGCCCGAGGTTGGGTTTCTTTCTCATTCGCAAATCATATCACGCTCCTTTCGACATGATAACACATAAGCGCCCTGCTCGTCAAAGAATCGGGCGTAAAAAAAGGCCCGCTTCTGGCGGACCTTTATTAACAATGCGTGAATTTTTCTCAGTCGCGTCTGCGGCGGGTGGAGCTGCGTCTGTCATAGAGCTTGTTGCCGGACATGCGGCTGTCGGACTCCTGCATAAACTGTTTGAGCTTGTCCTCGAAGCTCATGTCGGCGCTGCGCTCCTCGGCTCTGGGGCGGCGGGGCTGAGCGGGGCGCTCACTCTGGGCGGGGCGCTGCGGGCGCTCCTCGGCCTTTTTCATGGAGAGGTTAATTTTGCCGTCGGGGCTGATGCCTATGATTTTGACTTTGACGGTCTGCCCGTCCTGCACATAGTCGCGCACCTCGCTGACGTAGGTGTTGGCGATTTCGGAGATGTGGACGAGGCCGCTTTTCCCCTCGGGAAGCGCGACGAAAGCGCCGAATTTAGTGATGCCGGTGACCTTGCCCTCGAGAATGGCTCCAACTTCCAGCTGCATTAAGGAAAAATCCCCCTGTTCTTGAATCTTTATGTATAATAGCCAGTCATGGCCTTATATAGTAAAATATATTTTCGCCGCTTTGGACCATGCCGAGGCTGTCTCTCGCGAGGGCCTCGGAGAAGGCGGCCTTTTGCGAGAGGGCGGCCTTTTCATCGGCGACGGCCGAGCGGAGAAGCTCGAGCTCAGTCCGCGCGGCGGCGAGCTCAACGGACAGGGCGGTGAGGCTGAGCGCCCCGTAGGCCGCGATGGCCAGCAGGAGCAGGCCCGCGCCCGTAGCGGTTTTGCGTGCCATAGAGAGTTTCCTCCTCGGAATCGGACTGCCGGGGGCTTTCTCTCTCCGGAGCTCGTTGAGATTTGCATTTTATTTTAAACCATTTTATCCGAGATTGGAAGAGCTTTTTGCAAAAAACAGAGAAGTATTTCAGCATTTTTTTTGCTTTTACAGCCGGCAGCAGGATGATATTGGCAGCCCGGAGCAGAACCGGCAGCAGGAGCGGGCTGATTATGGCGAGATACAGCCCGACGCCCAGCGCCGCGGCGGCGGCCATGAATATGCGCAGCTGCCCCTCGCCGCAGCCCATGCCGAGCAGGAAGAGCGCGGCGAGGCAGCAGAGGCAGTAGAGCAGGTCGAAGCCCCAGGCGCGCCGCGCGAGAGAGCGCCGCACGGCGCGCAGCAGGTCGTAGAGAAGCCCCAGCAAAGCGCCGAGGCCGAGCGCCGCGCCGAGCTGCATGAGCTGCACAAGAGGCGGCAGCTCCATCAGTGGAAGAGCCTCGCCCAGAGGCTGCGGCTCGGCGCGACCTCCTCGTAGTCGAGCGCGGTAATCAGCCCCGTGAGGGCGACGTCGCCGGTGTCGAGGCTGAGCTTGTCGATTTTCAGCTCCGAGCCGCGCACTATGAGACTGCCGCAGACGGTGGACATCACGACCTCGCTCTCGTCGAAGCTCGCAACGTCGTCCACACCGGAGACGGTGAGCTTGCCGCGGTCCTCAAGCACTATGTTGTGGCAGCGCTTTGCCGTTTTCGCCTTATCCTCGTATGACATGGTATGACCTCCCAATGCGTTTTACTAAGGTATATGCGCCGCTGCCGAAATACATGTCCGTAAAAATGTGCTTGACAAATTTGTGAAAAGTGTTATGATACTCCTAACCTGATATGACAAATGCGATGACGGAGTTATGCCCAGTCCCTCAGCCCATCCAGAGAGCCGGCGGTTCGGTGCGAGCCGGTGCGGCGCGGAAAAGCGGCAGTCTCGCTCCCGAGCAGAGCGCCCGAAGCTAAGTAAGGCGCTACGGCAGCCCCGTTACCATGGCTTGAGGCTTGACAGAGCCTTGAAGAGAGGCCGCTTTGCGGCAATTTGGGTGGTACCGCGGTATTCATTATCGTCCCTGAAACTCGTTCGAGTTTCAGGGATTTTTGCATTGATGGGGAAAATTTCGCGCTGCGCGCAGACTGTTTGGAGGTATACAAGTTGAAGAAAATCCGTATCGTTGACGTCACGCTGAGGGAAAACGCCTCCCGCACGGACATTGCCATGAGCTTCCGCGAGAAGCTCGAGGTCGCAAAGCAGATGGATAAGCTCAAGGTCGACGCCGTCGAGCTGCCCCCTCTGGGCGATTCGCCGAGCGACGGACTGCTGATCCGCTCCATAGCCGGCACTCTGGAAAACGCCGTCGTCTCCTGCCCGGCGGGCCTCACCGCCGAGGAGACCGAGAGGGCCTGGGCCGCAGTCTCCGGCGCGAAGCACCCGAGACTGCACGTCATCGCCCCCACCTCCACCGTCTGCATGGAGTACGGCGTGAGCATGAAGCCGGAGAAGCTGGTCGAGGCCGTGGGCGAATCCGTCGCGCGCTGCCGCGAAAAATGCGCCGACGTCGAGTTCTCCGCCGAGGACGCGACCCGCAGCGATATGGATTTTCTCTGCCGCGTCATAAAGACCGCCGTCGATGCCGGCGCCGGCACCGTCACGCTGTGCGACAGCGCGAGCGCCATGCTGCCGCAGGAGTTCTCCGCCTTTGTGCGCGAGGTGCGCTCCCGCGTGCCGGAGCTTGAGGGCGTCGTCCTGTCCGTCCAGTGCGGCAACGACCTCAAGATGGCCGCCGCCAACTCCTTCGCCGCCATAGCCGAGGGCGCCGGTCAGATCAAGACCGCGCTGAGCAGCGCGCGCAGCACCTCGCTCGAGACGGTGACGAGAGCCATAAACACCAAGGGAGTCGAGCTGGGGCTTGAGTGCAGCGTCCGCAATACCGAGCTGCACCGCGCCATCAGCCAGATGCACTGGATGGCCGCCGAGAAGAGCGAGACCAGCCCGTTTGAGAGCGGCGTCGCCATGGACGAGCACGCAGACCTGGTGCTCGACAGCACGGCGGACGTCAAGTCCGTCGCAAACGCGGCCAAGCGCCTCGGCTACGAGCTGAGCGGCGAGGACGTGAGCAAGGTCTACGAGGCCTTCCGCGCCGTCGCCGAGAAGAAGCAGCATGTCGGCGCGAAGGAGCTGGAGGCCATGATAGCCTCCTCCGCAATGCAGGTGCCGCCGGCCTACCGCCTTGTGAGCTACGTCGTGAACAGCGGCAACATCACAAGCTCCACCAGCCACATAGTCCTCGAGCGCGCGGGCGAGCGGG
>CALWXY010000087.1 GCA_944385595.1 uncultured Oscillospiraceae bacterium | reverse complement strand
GCCGCAAGGCGTGCGGAACAATCTGCCCAAGCAGAGCGAGAGCCCGGTGGCGCACGTCAGGCCGCACGAGCGCAACGCCGCCGACACTCTGCCCCTGCCCGACGGACGCGAGATGACAAAACAGTGCTTCTGGCTGAATAATACTTATATTGAAAAGCAGCTGAAAGACGAGTGAACAAAATGTTAACTTTTACTCTCTTTACTTGAGTGGGTGTGCTGTGTTATAATCCCCTAGGCGGTGGAAACCGCACACCAGAGAATTGCGGAAAGGAGCCTGATGCCGATGCACCGGCTTACTCAGGAGTACCAGGCGTCTTACCTCGCCTGCGTGGATGACCTTCTGGCCACCGAACAGGTGATGTCCATGAGAAAGTGGAAGCATCACCTCTCCGTCACGACATACGACCACTCGCTGTTCGTCTCATATGTGGCCTACCGCCTCGCGCGGCGCTGGAATTGCGACAGCAGCATGGCGGCCCGCATGGGTCTGCTGCACGATCTGTATTTGTACGACGGGCGCGACCGCACGGCGCACCCGGGCAACCAGTGCTTCGACCATCCCGTAGCGGCGCTTCGCAACGCCCGCGAGCTGCTCGACCTCAGCGACAAGGAGGCCAACATCATAGTCTCCCACATGTGGCCGCTCGCGACCACCATGCCCCGCTCGAGAGAGGCGCTCATCGTGAACCTGGCGGACAAGGTCTGCGCGATACTTGAGGTCTTCTATATCGCGCGTCTGCGCAGAATACAGAGGTGGATACCGGATACCTCCGCGTTTCTGCCGGCGCCCGCGCTCAGTTGTGCGCGCCGCCGGGCATTTTCGAGTGCGAAAATGCCGCTTCGCCCATGAAGCCTGCTTGCCCAGGCTTCATGACGGCGGCCTATCCAATTCGAGGCGGGCCTTGCCCCCTCGAGCTCCCCCGCCGCATGCTGTGACTGCAAGTCTAAAAGCCCGACACTTAGTTGTGCCGGGTTCCTTTTTTTGTTTGCATTTCTTAGGATTTTATTTGTATTTCTTTGGGCTTTATTAATAAGGCGGCATTCCGCTTTACAGGGCGTGCTTTATACGATATACTTCCGACCTGACAGAGTACGCCGCAGGGCAAAGCCCTGTAGTAAATAAAATCCAATACCAAGGAGGAATCAAACATGAAGAAACGATTGCTGAGCGTAGTACTGGTGCTGGCCGTCGTCCTCACACTTTTGCCCACCATTGCGCTGGCCGATGAACCTATATTCACACTAAAACTGTCCGTGGCCAACCAGAGCGAGACGGCAGACAGTGAAGTGAAGTTTTCGGTGATCGACACAGTGTATTATAACGACGAGTCTCTGTACAAGCTCTCGAGGAAATACGACATAGACGCCCAGAGCTATACCGCGACTTACGCAAAGCAGGGAGAGTCCGCCTTCCAGCCCCTGCCGGGCAGCTGGGACGGAGGCAGCTTCACAGTTTCCGGGAAGCTGCCGTCCGGCGCCTACACCGTCAGGGTGAGCGGGAGCATAGAGGGAAAAATCAAACAGGAGTATGTCGCGGACTACGGCGAGCGCAGCTTCAAGGTCAGCGGCGAGACCGAGTTTGCGCTGAAAATCGTCCCGGGCGCGAACAGCCTCAGCATGACCGTCCCCGAAATGGTCGAGATCGACTACTCCGCCGTTCATGGCGGCAAGGTGTACATACCGGTTCAGATCCTGAACGAGAAGGGCGAGGACGTCAGCTCCTGCGCGCAGGTGCAGGTCCGCGTCGGCTCCGACCAGTACACCGGCAGCGTCCCCCTCACGCTGATGGACGGCAAATACTGCTTCGAGTTTGCGCCCTTTGCCGACAACCTGATGTCCGACGCGACGCTCTGCATCAGGCCGATTTTCAGCAGGGACGGCACGACCAATAACATCGGCGAAAACCCGAACATCATAAAAGGCGAGAGCAAAACCATCCGGCTCGCGGTGAAGAATCCGCAGTCCGCCGCCCAGGCCACCGTCACCGGCAGCGACGGCAGCGTGAAGCACTATCGCTTCGCGGGCGAGGCCCTCACGGCGGCCGCCGCAATGGAGGGCAGCAGCACCGTCACGCTCCTGACCAGCGCCTCCTTCGACAACAGCGCCTACGCGCTGAGCGGCAGGAACGTCACGCTCGACCTCGGCGGGCACACCCTCACGCTCACGGCCGACCACTCCATATCCATCAACAGCGGCGCTCAGCTGACGATTAAAAACGGCAGGCTGGTCGCCAAGGAGTTTAGCGACGGCACAAACTCCCTGTTCAATATCCTGACGAACAGCTCCATAACCCTCGACAAGGTCGAGCTGGACACCACGGCCTCGGCTCTGTATCCGCAGGGCGACGCCGCCAGCGTGACCGTCCAGAACGGCAGCAGCATCAAATGCGGCGTGTACGCCGTCGGCACCAACGCCGCCGCCGTTGCGAACTACAATGTCATAATCACGCTTAAAAACTCCAGCTTCACCAGCGCCTACGGATATAACAGCGCCGCTTCCAAAGACAGCTGCCCGGTCATGATAAACATACCCGGCAAGCTCGTCATGGACAGCTGCGTCGTGAACGGCAGCCGCCAAGGCGTGCTGGTGCGCGGCGGCAGCGCCGTCATCAGCAACAGCACCATCATAACGAGCGGCGAGTATACCGCGGGCATAGGCCAGTATCTCGACGGCAGCTGGGGCAGCGGCGACGAGGTGCCCATGGCGGCTCTGGTGGTCGGCAACCGCCACGGCGCGTCGTACCAGTACCCCGCGCTCTGCACCGTGACCAACACCACGATCAAATCCGCAAACAGCGCGGTGCCCGCCGTCTACACCTACGCCATGAACGACAGCAATCTCGCCGGAAGCCTCAAAATCGAGAGCGCCAACGTCACCGGCAGGCTCTCCAATAACGGCTCCGCGAAGCTTGAGATTTTGGCCGGCAACTACACCGACAACCCCGGCGCATACCTCCCCGCCAACAAGGCGGCGGTGGCGAGCAGCGCCGCGGGCTACAACTACACCGTCTCCGACAGGAGCGCGGCAGCCGCAGCGGTCGTCGCGGCAGGCCCCGAGGTGGCGGAGCCGAATCTCGGAACCGGCGCCACCGAGG
>CALWXY010000086.1 GCA_944385595.1 uncultured Oscillospiraceae bacterium | reverse complement strand
TAGGCATAGTGCGCCTGAGCGGCGACAGCGCCATAGAGACGGTCAGCCGCGTGTTTTTCCCGGCGCGCGGCGGCAGCATGGCCGACTCGGAGGACAGAAAGCTCGTCTACGGCGAGCTGCGCCGCGCGGACGGGCGCGTGCTCGACCTGTGCCTGTGCACGATAAGCCGCGCGCCGAACAGCTACACCGGCGAGGACACGGCGGAGCTGCAGCTGCACGGCTCGCCGGTGGTGCTCGGCGAGTGCCTGAAGCTGCTGTTTTCTAACGGCGCGCGCCAGGCGCTGGCGGGCGAGTTCACGAAGCGCGCCTTTCTCAACGGGCGCATGGACCTCACGCAGGCGGAGGCGGTGGTCGACCTCATAGACGCCGAGACGCCGGAGGCGGCGGCTCTGGCAGCCGACCAGCTCGGCGGCGCGCTGCTGCGCGGCGCGGAGGAGATCTACTCGGAGCTGACCGACATAATGAGCCACTTCCACGCCGTGCTCGACTACCCGGACGAGGAGATAGAGCCTTTCGAGCTGCGCGGCTACGCCGAGCGCCTCGCCGGTATGGAGCGCCGCCTTGAGACGCTGCTCGGCAGCTTCGAGCGCGGAAAAGTCCTGCGCGAGGGGCTGAGCTGCGCGCTGCTCGGCAGGCCGAACGTCGGCAAATCGTCGATACTCAACGCCCTGCTGGGCTACGACAGGGTCATAGTCACCGATATCCCCGGCACCACGCGCGACACGATAGAGGAGAAGCTGCGGCTCGGCCACGTCCTGCTGCGCCTCGCCGACACGGCGGGACTGCGCCGCAGCGGCGACGTCGTCGAGAATCTGGGCGTCGGCAGGAGCCTCGAGGCCGCGCGCCGCGCCGAGCTGCTGCTCGCCGTATTCGACGGCAGCGGAGAGCTCACGCCTGAGGACGGGGCCGTCGCCGCCGAGGCGCAAAAGAGGCCGCGCCGCATAGCGCTCATTAACAAGAGCGACCTGCCGCAGAGGCTCGACGAGGGCGCGCTGCGCGGCAGCTTTGAGCACATACTGCACGTCTCCGCCAAAACCGGCGAGGGCTTCGATGCGCTTGAGAAGCTGCTGTGCGAGCTGTACCCCGCGCCGGAGCGCCGCGCGGACGCAATGCTCACGAACAGCCGCCAGGCCGACGCGGTGTCCCGCGCTCTCGCCTCGGTGCGCGCCGGACGCGAGGCCGCCGGGCAGCTCGTGACGCCGGACGCCGCCCTCTGCGAGATAGAGACGGCCATGTCCGCGCTCGGCGAGCTGACCGGGCGCACCGTGCGCGAGGACATCACCGCGCGGATTTTTGAACGCTTTTGCGTCGGGAAATAGCGAGCCTCGGCACATTCATAGATTGTTCAGAAAATATTCAAGCGAAGTTCAGACAAAATCTTACATCCGGGGTTATATTGTTCTCGGATAAAGAAATCCGCCGCCCGGCAGGTGACCTCCCCAAAAGCTGCCGGAGCGGGGCGCAATGCGGGTACTCCCCCTTCCCGCGCGGCGCTCCGGCGGATTTCGGGCCGCGATCCAGACCCGCCGGGCACTTGGTGCCCTGCGGGTTTAATTATTTTATCTGAAAAGGCGGAGCCTTTTCAGATAAGGGGATGCGCTCCGCTTCGCGCCTCGGTCGGGCGCCGTGCGCCCGATTCGACGCGCGCTCCGCGAGAAGAGTTTTTTGCCCGGCGCATGTCCGTGCAAAAAACGATTTGATTTTTTTCGAGCCTGCGGGCTCGAACTCTGCGAGGCCGCGGTCAAGCAGTGCTCCGCTTCGCGCCTCGGTCGGTCGGGTTTATTTTTATGCGACCTGACAGAATATTAACAAATGACAAAACAGTTGCAAAGACACCTGAACGTGTTATAATGCTAAATAACACAAAGCCGCGCGAAATGTGACGCCCGGCGTATTTAAGGAGCGGATGATATGGGAGGCAACGAAAAGCCGAACCTTACCATGCTGTGCGATTTCTATGAGCTCACCATGGGCAACGGATATTTCAACTACGGATACAAGGACAGAATAACCTACTTCGACCTGTTCTACCGCCGCGTGCCCGACGACGGGGGCTACGCCATAGCCGCCGGACTTGAGCAGGTCATCAATTATATAAAGGAGCTGCACTTCGGGCCGGAGGACATAGCCTACCTGCGCGGCCGCAACATGTTCAGCGACGAATTCCTCGACTACCTCGCAAACTTCAAATTCACCGGCGACGTCTACGCCGTCCCGGAGGGCACGCCGGTGTTCCCGCGCGAGCCTATACTGACGGTCCGCGCCCCCGCAATAGAGGCGCAGCTGCTCGAGACCTTCCTGCTGCTCTCAATCAACCACCAGAGCCTCATCGCCACCAAGGCGAGCCGCATAGTCGCCTCGGCGCAGGGCAGGGCGGTGCTGGAGTTCGGCTCGCGCCGCGCCCAGGGCTCCGACGGCGCCATGCTCGGCGCGAGGGCCGCATATATAGGCGGCTGCGCCGGAACGGCCTGCACCATCTCCGACCAGCTCTACGGCGTCACCGCCGGAGGCACCATGGCGCACGCCTGGGTGCAGATGTTCGACACGCAGTACGAGGCCTTCAAAACCTACTGCGAAATCTATCCCGACAACGCCGTCCTGCTCGTCGACACCTACAATACCCTCAAAAGCGGCATACCCGACGCAATCCGGGCCTTCAACGACGTGCTCCGCCCGAAGGGCATCACCAAATGCGGCATAAGGCTCGACTCCGGCGACGTGGCCTACCTCACCCGCAAGGCCCGCAAAATGCTCGACGAGGCCGGCTGGCCGGAGTGCAAGATTTTCGTCTCCAACTCGCTGGACGAGTATATCATCCGCGACCTGCTGCAGCAGGGCGCCGTCATCGACACCTTCGGCGTCGGCGAGCGGCTGATTACCGCGCGCAGCGAGCCGGTGTTCGGCGGCGTGTACAAGCTCGTCGCCGTCGAGGACGGCGGCGCGATAGTCCCGAAGATAAAGGTCAGCGAGAACGTAGGCAAAATAACCACGCCGCACTTCAAAAAGGTCTACCGCCTCTACGGCAGAGACACCGGAAAGGCCATAGCCGACTATATCTGCGCCCACGACGAGAGCGTCGACGACAGCAAGGACCTCGAGATCTTCGACCCCGACGCCATCTGGAAGCGCAAGACGGTGTACAATTTCACCGCGCGCGAGCTGCAGGTGCCGATATTCAAAAACGGCGAGCTGGTGTATAAAATGCCCACTCTGCCGGAGATACGCGACTACTGCCGCCGTGAGCTGGACACGCTGTGGGACGAGGTCAAGCGCTTCGACAACCCGCACAATTACTACGTCGACCTGTCGCAGAAGCTCTGGAACATCAAGTACGCGCTGTTGGCAGAGAAGAACGAGGGCTGAGCTATGACCGCAGCCGAACGCAGAGAGGCGATAGTCTCACAGCTCACTGCCTCAGATACGCCAGTCAGTGCCTCAAGCCTGGCGGCGAAGCTATCGGTCAGCAGACAGATCATAGTCGGCGACATAGCGCTGCTGCGCGCCGCTGGCCACGAGGTCGCGGCCACGCCGCGCGGCTACGTCATCACGGGTAAGCCCAGCGGCATACGGCGCACCGTGGCCTGCGTGCACAGCCTGGAGGACACGGCGCGCGAGCTTTACGCCATAGTCGACAACGGCTGCACCGTGCTGGACGTCGTCGTCGAGCACCCGGTCTACGGCCAGCTGGTCGGCCAGCTGCAGCTGCACAGCCGCTACGATGTCGACCGCTTCTGCGAAAAGCTCT
>CALWXY010000085.1 GCA_944385595.1 uncultured Oscillospiraceae bacterium | reverse complement strand
GGTCATAAAGCGCGAGCGCCCCGACGCCGTGCTGCCCGGCATAGGCGGGCAGACGGGTCTGAACCTCGCGATGCAGCTTGAGCGCGAGGGAGTTTTTGAGAAATACGGCGTCGAGCTGCTCGGCACGCGCAGCGGCAGCATAGAGCGCGCTGAGGACAGGGAGCTGTTCAAGGAGCTGTGCGAGAGCCTCGGCGAGCCGGTTCTGCCCTCGCGCACGGCTGAGAGCATGGAGGACGGCCTCGCGGCGGCTCGGGAGATAGGCTACCCCGTCGTGCTGCGCCCGGCCTTCACTCTCGGCGGCACCGGCGGCGGCTTCGCAAACGACGAGGCGGAGTTCCGCGTCATAATGAAAAACGCACTTGAGCTGTCGCCGGTGCACCAGGTGCTGGTGGAGAAGAGCGTGCGCGGCTACAAGGAGATAGAGTACGAGATAATGCGCGACGCAAACGACACCGCCATTGCCGTCTGGAATATGGAGAACATCGACCCCGTCGGCATACACACGGGCGACTCCATAGTCGTCTGCCCGTCGCAGACTCTGACCAACAAGGAGTATCAGATGCTGCGCGACAGCGCGCTGAAGCTCATCCGCGCGCTCGGCATAGAGGGCGGCTGCAACGTGCAGTTCGCGCTCGACCCGAATTCGTTCCAATACTACCTCATAGAGGTGAACCCGCGCGTGTCGCGCTCGTCGGCGCTCGCGTCCAAGGCGAGCGGCTACCCGATAGCCCGCGTGTCCGCGAAGATAAGCGTCGGCATGCACCTCGACGAGATACAGCTCGTGAATACGCCCGCCTGCTTCGAGCCGGCGCTCGACTACGTCGTGACCAAGATGCCGCGCTTCCCCTTCGACAAGTTCGCCGACGCGGACAACAGCCTCGGCACCCAGATGAAGGCCACCGGCGAGGCCATGAGCGTCGGCCGCAGCATGGAGGAGAGCCTACTCAAGGCTGTCCGCAGCCTGGAGATAGGCGTGAACCACCTCTATATGCCGAAGCTCGAATCCGAGAGCGATGACGAGCTGCGCGAGAAGCTGCGCGCCGGCACCGACGACAGAATATTCGCCATAGCGGAGCTTATCCGCCGCGGCGCGACGGAGGACGAGCTGTTTGAGCTGACCCGCATTGACCGCCTGTTCCTGCGCTGCATAGCAAACATAGTCGAGGCCGAGCGCGCCCTGCGCGAGAGCGGCTGCAACCGTGACGCCTGCCTTGAGGCCAAGCGCCTCGGCTTCTCCGACGCGGAGATCGCCCGCCAGTGGGGCATGACCGAGCTTGAGGTCTACGCTAAGCGCCGCGAGTGGGGTCTGCGCCCGGCGTACAAGATGATAGACACCTGTGCCAGCGAGTTCGAGAGCTACGTCCCCTACTTCTACTCCACCTGGGAGCGGGAGAACGAGTCGCGCGTCTCCGACAGGCGGAAGATACTCGTCCTCGGCTCCGGCCCCATACGCATAGGCCAGGGCGTCGGGTTCGACTACTCGACGGTGCACGCCGTGAGGACTATAAAGGCGGCGGGCTACGAGGCCATAATCATAAACAACAACCCCGAGACGGTCTCGACGGACTACACCACCTCAGACAAGCTCTACTTCGAGCCGCTGACGCCGGAGGACGTGATGAACGTGGTGGAGCTTGAGCAGCCGGAGGGCGTCATCGTGACGCTGGGCGGCCAGACCGCCGTGAACCTCGCGGCGCCGCTCCACGAGCGCGGCGTGCACCTCATAGGCACCGACTGCGACGCGATAGAGCGCGCGGAGAACCGCGACGCCTTCGAGAAGCTGCTGCTGCGCCTCGGCATACCGCAGCCCAAGGGGCGCGCCGTCACCAGCGTGGAGGAGGGCGTCAAGGCGGCGGAGGCCGTGGGCTATCCGGTGCTGGTGCGCCCGAGCTTCGTGCTCGGCGGCAGGGCTATGCAGATAGTCGCCAAAGAGGAGCACATGCGCCGCTACCTGACCGAGAGCGTCGAGATGGACGAGAGCCGTCCCGTGCTCATAGACCGCTATATAAGGGGACGCGAGGTCGAGGTCGACGCCGTCTGCGACGGAAAAGACGTATTCGTCCCCGGCATAATGGAGCTGGTCGAGCGCACGGGCGTGCACTCCGGCGACTCGATAAGCGTCTACCCGCCGTTCAGCATATCCGACAAGGTCAAAGAGACGATACTCCACTACACCCGCGAGCTGGGTCTCGGAATCGGCATAGTGGGGCTTTATAACATCCAGTTCATCGTCGCGCCGGACGAGCGGGTCTACATCATCGAGGTGAACCCGCGCTCCTCGCGCACCGTGCCCTTCCTCTCGAAGGCGACGGGCTGCCCCCTCGCCGACATGGCGACCCTCGCCATGCTGGGCGTGAGCCTGCGCGAGCAGGGCTACGCCGGCAGGGAGATGCCGGTGAGACGGCGCTGGTACGTCAAGGTGCCGGCCTTCTCGTTTGCGAAGCTGCGCGGAATGGACGCCTTCCTCTCGCCGGAGATGAAGTCGACCGGCGAGGCCATAGGCTACGACCGCGAGCTGCACCGCGCCATGTACAAGGCGCTGCTGGCCTCCGGCCTGCGCCTGAGCGGCGAGGGCGCCGTGATACTCACGCTCGCCGACGAGGACAAGGAGGAGGCGCTGCCCATAGCGAAGCGCTTCGCGGAGCTGGGCTTCGAGCTGGAGGCGACCATAGGCACGCAGGAGTTCCTCGCGAAGCACGGCGTGCGCGCCACGCTGCGCCGCAAGCTGAGCGAGGGCAGCACGGAGATACTGGAGTCCATACGCTCCGGCAGAGTGAGCTACGTCGTGAACACGCGCGCCGTGCTCTCCGGCGTCCACTTCGAGGACGGCGCCGCCATCCGCCGCTGCGCGATTGAGAACAACATCACCATGTTCACCTCCCTCGACACGGTGCGCGCCCTGCTCGACGTGCTCGAGGAGATATGCGCGCGAGTCTCCACCATAGACGCGGACTGAAATAGAAACGCCTCTGACGGCTTTGACATACCGTCAGGGGCGTATTATAATTGTCGAAAAAAGGAGGGATAACCGTGCACATACCGGACTGCGACACAGCCGAGCTGGACATACTGAGCTTCGACGCGGCGCTCGCCGCGAGCAGCGGCGGCTACGACAGGGAGAGGTGGCTCTACGTCCCGGATTTCTACGCGGAGTACCGATACATACTGGGCACCCGCGGCAAAAAGCCGCTCATATGCATAGGCGTGAACCCCTCGACCGCCGCGCCGGACGCGCTGGACAACACGCTCAAATCGGCGCAGCGCATAGCGCACTCAAACGGCTACGACAGCTTTATCATGTTCAACGTCTACGCCCAGCGCGCGACGCGGCCCAACGATATGGACGCGGAGCTGAACGAGGCGCTGCACCGCGAGAACCTGCGGGCTTTTGAGTATATACTGCGCCTGAGCGAGAGCCGCCCGGCGGTCTGGGCTGCCTGGGGCGCGGTGATTGAGAAGCGGAAATACCTGCCGGGCTGCGTGCTGGATATGGCGCGGCTCGGCGAGAGCTACGGCGCCGAGTGGTTCTGCTGCGGGAAGCGCACGAAGGCGGGGCACCCGCACCACCCGCTGTATCTGCGCAGCGACGCGCCGCTTGAGCCGTTTGACGTGGAGGGCTATGTCGCGTCGCTGAGCTGAGCGAGCTTTAGCTTCTGCGCGCGAGAGAGCTTTTTGATCTCGGCCTCGCGGCGCAGCGCGTCGCCGAGGCTCGCGGCCTCCTCGCGGTAGACGACGATAACCGGCAGACGCGAGCGGGTGTATTTCGCGCCCTTGCCGGAGTTGTGCACCGCGCAGCGGCGGTCGACATCGGCGGCCGTGCCGGTGTAGAGCGTCCCGTCACCGCAGCGGAGCATGTAGACCCAGTATGTTTTCATGGCGTACCCCCGGAGAGACAGTTTAAAACGTCAAGAGCAATTATATCATAAATTGATAGACAAAACCGTTTTTCTCTAATGAGAAAAACGGTTTTGTCTCTTTTTACTTGCAGCAGAATTTCTGGCGCAGGGCGTTTATCTTGTTCTGGTCGGCCTGCTCGACGGCGTACCAGCCGCGGGCGGCCATTTTGCCGTAGATGGTCTCCTGCATGGTCAGCGAGTCGGTGAGCGCCGTGCTGAAAGCCTGATGCACGTTGCCGGTGGAGGACTCGATGGCGCCGTGCATATAGAGGTCGCAGACGCCCTTCTCAAGCATGAGCATGTTTTCCATCAGATTTTTGTCGTCCATAGCTGTACCCTCCCTTTAAAGCAGACCGTAAAAGCTCTGGAAGAGCTGGTCGTGGCGGCGAGCCATCTGCTCGACGCAGGTCTTTAGCTCGGCGTCGCTGAGCTGGGACATGGTCTCGCGGCACTTGGTCTGGAAGTACTGCTCGTGGCCCAGCGCGTCCTCGACATACAGGAGTTC
>CALWXY010000084.1 GCA_944385595.1 uncultured Oscillospiraceae bacterium | reverse complement strand
GACGCCTTCGGCGCGGTCGCGCGCTGGACTGAGAGCATTTTCAGCTTCGCCTCGGATTCGGCCGGCGCAGACGCCGACGGCGACGTCCCGCCCGGCTACTCCGACATATACCCGCTTCTGGTGGAGCGCGGCCTGACAAAATACACGCTCGACGTCCCCGACGGCTTCGTCCTGACAGACATATACTTCGACATACGCGACGCCACCGGCGACGCCAAATTCACCCTGTTATATACCATGGACGATAATGATATTTCATACACCATAGATTGGAACAGCTCCACCCCGACGACAGTTTACGAGAAAGACGACAATCCCGTCGAGGGATTCGAGGCCGACGGCGTGACGCACCACATATTCACCAATCTGGACTCGGCGACGGCGGTGTGGCTGATTGAGGATTTGGAGTTCAGCATCTCGTCGAGCCTCGGCGCCTCCGCGGTGGCGGACATGGTCAGGTCGTTTTATCCCGCCGCGATTGGAGGCTGAGGCGCAATGAAGAGCAACTTCAAATTTTTGCTGCTCATAACAGCGCTGGTTCTGGCGCTGTCCACGGGCATATCGGCGCTCGCCGGCTCGGAGAAAACGCCTCTCACGCGCGCCGGTGAGGCATACGCCGACTGGGCCGCCAGCTCCGACGAAGCGCGCAGCGACGTAATCGCCGTATACGGCGACTATGAGATAACCCGCGCGAGGCTGGATTACGAGATGGCGATAGCCGATTCATACAGCGGCGAGGAGCACGCCTCGAGACTGGAGGAGAGATCCGTCGCCATGGCGATTATCACGAACATCATCATAACCGAGGAGGCCGAGGCCCTCGGCCTTGGCGCCACGCAAGACGAGATTGAGGACATGGTGGAGATGACAAAAGCCGCCTACGAGCTGCCGAGCGGCAAAGCCCTGATGGACGGATATTTTGAGTCCATGGGCATAAGCGCCGATGAATATTTCGAGCTTGTCCGCGAGCAGGCCCCCGGAATGATTGCCAGACAGAAGCTCAAGAACAGCGTCGCGACGGCATACCGCGAGGAGCACGGCCTTGAATTCGGCGAGCAGCGCGAGGCGGTGCAGAAGGCAGTTCAGGATTATATCGACGGCCTTGTCAGTGAGCACGAAGATGAAATCATCTTCTATATCTAGCGCCGCAGGCTATCCGAACGCGAAAAGATGCTTCGTACCCTCCGGGCGCACGAAGAAGATATCCCACCCGCTTTTTGAAATGCCCCAGATTGTGCGAACAGTACAAAAATGGTCTCTGGCGGTAAATATTGAGCTTGAAGAGGAGAGGCGTCGCTGGCGCGACACCTCTCCTCTTTTTTGAATATCGAGTTATAAACTATTGATTTGATGATAAATTTATTATATCATAATGTCAGCAGGATGTACAGAGGAATCACCACAGCCGGGGGAGTGTTCGTATGTTTAAACGAAAACTTTTAATCTGCGCAGCCGTCTGCATCGCTGCCGCCTGCATCTGCGCGGCGCTTCTCTTGTCGGCGCGGCCCATTGTCGGGGATGTGGCGGGCGCAAAAATCGAGCTGGTCATCCACAATCCGAACAGGGACGACAGCGGTCAGCCCCTCGAGCTGACCGAGGCGCAGCAGAATCAGCTGCTCGACTGTCTCAGCCGTGCAAGGGAGCGCTTTCAGCCCGCGAAGGCCGGCTCGTTTTCTCTCGTCGATGTCGAGCTGAGGATACTTCTGTCGACCGATGGCGGTCTGAGAGAGATTCTGCTCGGCGACATCAACTGCTCGAGCGGCGGCTACGGCACATGGCAGTACAAAATACTCGGCGCAGAGTCCCTGCTCGCCGAGCTGCTCGCCGCCTGCGGCGTGGCATCTGCAGAGCCGGAACCGTCCCCGGAGCCGACGCCCACTCCGACGCCGACGCCCACGCCGGGCGTCACGCCGTCCGTGCTAGCGCCGGAGGTCACCTACCGCCCCACGCCAAATCACGACAGAATGAGGCGCGTCAGCGACGAGCCGCTCGAGCCGGTGCTGCCGGGAACATTCGAGCTGCCGGACGTCGGCTTCGAGGTCGCCTCCATGTGGTACGCCTCCGGCTTCGGCGACGGCGGCAGGGCTTTCCTCTTCCTCGGCGAGCCGCAGGAGGAGACGATGGAGGTCGCCATTTACATGTGCCAGTACTACTACGAGCACACCTATGGATTCCCAATGCGGCACACAGACACCCAGTCACAAACATTTTCCGCCATTCCCGATGGCGAGGGCTGGAGCTTTGAGTTCGACGGCTTCTCCGTATACGTCGAGCCGAACGGCGCGGAGCTGACCATCTACTATTCAAATCCCGGCGGCGACCCGAGCCTCATGCCCGACACCCCGAATGGCCCGACGCGGGTGCGCACCTTCAACTGGGGCAGCGAAGATTTTACCGCAGAGCTATTCTACCCCGACCGCTTCGGCTATGTCCCGGACGAGGCCGCGCCGACCGTCTGGTGCGCCATGCCGATGTTCTCCGAGGAGATTGAGCTTGCCATACCCGAACGCGGCCTGATTGCCGACCTCGCGGCGGAGTTTCCCGACGCGGAGCTTGAATTCGACGATTTGAACGAGCGCGTACACCTGGAAAACGACGAATTCCGTGTCTCCGGCTTTTATTACGGGGACAACAGAGAAAACTATTACGCCATACTGTTCACCACGACAAACCCCAAATACGCGCCGACCATGCGCGGCATCACCATCGGCTGCCGGTACATAGACGTCATCTCCCGCTTCACGACGAATCCGCCCGACGAGAGCGAAATCGGCCATTGCATTTACGGCGGCGCGGATATGGTGGATTCACACGCCTATGTCGGGGAGGAATCCATATCGTTCTTCGACGGGCAGACTGGCATCG
>CALWXY010000083.1 GCA_944385595.1 uncultured Oscillospiraceae bacterium | reverse complement strand
TTTGTCGGCTATGACGTGGTCGCCCGCGGCGAGCAGAGTCCAGAACACGCTGGTGATGGCGCCTATGCCGCTGGCGGTGGCGCAGGCGGCCTCGCCGCCCTCGAGCGCCGCGAGCTTTTTCTCGAGCACGTCGGTGGTCGGATTGCCGAGGCGGGTATAGATGAAGCCCTCCTCCTGTCCGGCGAAGCGGCGGCCGCCCTGCTCGGCGGAGTCGAAGTAGAAGGTGGAAGTCTGGTAGATGGGGGTGGCGAGCGAGCCGAATGCCTCGTGCTCTATGCTGCCGGCGTGGATGGCGAGGGTGTCGAAGCTGAGATCCTTGTTGTTCATAACTATACCTCCATGATATTTGGCGGATGTTCCAGATAAACCAATTATATCATGTCGGAATTTGTATGCATAATTCAAAATAGCGCGCGTGGGATATAGAGAAAATCGATATCAGGGCTGGCGGTGGAGAGCTTCGTACCTGTCGGCGAAGTGGGATATGAGGCCGATATAGTCGAGGGCGGGCTCGCTCAGCTCGCCGCCGCGGCGGCTCACCCAGCCGACGGTCATAAAAGCGTCGCTGTCGCCGGCGATGGGGACGGCGGTGTAGCTGGGGAGGTATTTCTCCGGCAGGAGGCCGCTGCCTATGTTGTATGCGTCGGTGTGGGAGATGATGGAGAACAGGGTGCTGCGCTCGAACACGCGGATGACGCGCTCGCGCCGCTGGGGCGGCAGTATCTCCGACAAAACGCTGTTCTCCGGGGCGTAGTCGACCTCGAACAGCACATGCGGATACGGCTCAAGGTCCTCGAGGCTGACGGAGCCGCGCAGGGCGAGCGGGTGGCCGCGGCGGACGAATATGGCGGGCTGCGCCTTGATGACGGGGTGGAACTCCAGCTTGCGGTCGCGCATGGTCTTCTCCAGCGAGCGCATGTTGTACTTCGACATGAACACGACGCCAATCTCGCTGCGGTAGGTGGCGACGTCCTCGAGCACGCTCGCGAGCGTGCCCTCGCGGAAGGAGAGCAGATAGGGGCGCTCGCCGCAGCGGCTCACAAGCTCGACGAAGGCGTCCTCCGCGAAGAGGTAGTGCTGCGAGGATATGGTGAGCATGAGGCGGCCGTTCTGCTCGGCGGGCTGGTATCTGTCGCCTATCTCGCCGAGGACGGCGAGCATGCGGTTGCAGTAGCGCATGAACTCGAGGCCCTGGGGCGTCAGCTCCGCGCCGCGGCTGCTGCGGTTGAAGATGGCTATGCCGAGCTCCTGCTCCAGCTCCTTCACGGCGCTGCTTATGCTCGACTGCGATATGTACAGCTGCCGCGCGGCCTCGTTGAACGAGCCGTATTTCTCAATCGCGCTCAGGTATTTCAGCTGCTGAAATGTCATCGCGTCACCTCCCGGCGTCATATGCGGATGTTATGGCATGACGGCGAAGCAAAAATGAGAGTTTTTGGATATTTTACCATGTCAGCCATAATATGACAATAGCGGCTGAAAAATTTTACGCAAATTCATAAAAAGCTATTGACAGATTATGAAAATAACAGTAGTGTGGGCATATGCAGCCGCATTTTGAGAGGGGGGATGGGAGATAAGCGATGCTGTACTGATAAAAAATACGGTGCTTGCGATAATGGCCGCCGCGGGCAGCGCCATAGGGCGCGCGCTGGGTGGGCTCGACTCGGCGCTGGCCCTGCTGATAGGCATGATGGCCGCGGACTACATAACCGGCGTGCTGGTCGCGGCGCTGTGGCACCGCTCGAACAAGAGCGCGACGGGCGCGCTGGATTCCAAGGCGGGCTTCAAGGGGCTGTGCAAAAAGGGCGCGGTGCTGCTGGTCGTGTACATAGGCGCGCTTTTGGACCGCGCGCTCGGCGCCGACTACGCGAGGAATGCCTTCGTGCTGTTTTTCTGCGGCAACGAGGGTCTGAGCCTTTTGGAGAATCTGGGGCTTATGGGAGTGCCGTACCCGCCCGCGCTGCAGAAAATGCTGGAGGCTCTCCGCGAGGAGGGCGAGAACGAAAAATGAGGGGGAGAGAGAATGTTCAGCTTTATAGATCACTGCCGTGAGATATTCAAAACCGGCGAGACGCTGGGGGTGGACACCGGCGTCGCCTACGCAATGCTCAAGGCCGACGTGCAGAGCGGCGAGCGCGCGAACACCGAGGCCGTCGACCTCGGCGACTTCGACATAGCCGCGGCCCACGCCGCCTTTGCCGCCCTGGGCGAGGAGGAGCAGAAGGCGGCCTACGGCGAGTGGCACAGATTCATTCGCCTCTGCTTTGAGGCGGCGGTCGAGGCCTATCCCGACGCCGGCAAGCTCGCGCAGCTCGCCGCCGACTACCGCGCGGGAAAGTTTGAGCCTGAGGAGGAGGCTTGACGCCGCTCGACGCCGGGCTGAGCTGGGCGAGGGCGCTCACTGAGCGCGTCGTCACCGACGCCGTGGTGCTGCACCACGCCGCCGCGGACGGCTCCGTCGAGGCGGTGCACCAGTCGCACCTCGCGCGGGGCTGGGCGGGCATAGGCTATCACTATTATGTCCGCAAGGACGGCACAATCTGGCTGGGGAGGCCGGAGTGGGCGGTCGGCGGGCACACCAGCGGCGAGAACTGGCACAGCATAGGCGTCTGCTTCGAGGGCAACTTTGAGGCGGAGGCCATGGGCGAGGCCCAGCTCGCCGCCGGGCGGGAGCTGCTCGCCGACATAATCGCGCGGCGCGGTGAGCTTGAGATTCTGCCGCACCGCGCCCTCTCGGCGACGGCCTGCCCGGGGAAAAACTTTCCGCTGACGGAGATGCTCAGAAGGGAGGAGACCGCCGTGGTCTACGCAAAGCTCGGCGACGTGCCGGAGTACTACCGCGCGACGATAGAAAAGCTCATCGCCCTCGGCGCCCTCAGGGGCGTCGGCGGCGACGAGCTGAACGTCGACGAGACCTACTGCCGCGTCATGACGACGCTCGACAGAATGGGAATCTTTGACTGAAAAGACTAGTCTTTTCAGTCAAGGGGGATTGCAGGCCGCTGCGTCGCACTCGCTGCGCCTCGCACGCTTGCGGCCTGAGAAGTGTTTTTTGCCCGGCGCATGTCCGTGCAAAAAACGATTCGACTTTTTTCGCGCCTGCGGGCGCGAACTCTGCGAGGCCGCAGCAATGAAAAAGTGATAACGCCCGCCGTGATACACGGCGGGCGTTATTTCTGTGATTTTTTCATCTTCTCAAAAACCTCATAATGACGTCGTGCACGACGCAGGCGATGGCGATGATAATCATTGCTGCCGTCATCGGTGCGAGGATGCAGAAGGAGAGGAAGCTGCCCTCCATAAAAGCTGCGGAGATAATCTGCTGCAACATGGCCTGCTCCTTTCCGCAACCGGCTGAGCCGGCTGCAAATCCGGTGCTGCCTACTTCTTTCCTGTATAAATTGTAGCACACTTTCTCCGCGAATACAAGATATATTATCGAAATCTTACAAAAATATCAGCCCCGACAGGCGCAGCGTGCGCGCGGCTCCGGCGAGGGCAGCTCGGCGAGGATGATATCGTCGCCTATGCGCTTGATGCAGTGCCAGGGGACGACGTAGTCGTCGCTCCGGCCAAGCAGGCCGCCGAAGCGCGCCTCGCCGGGGACTATGAGCGAGAGCACCCGCCCGTCGCACATATCTATCTCGAGGTCGCAGACATAGCCGAGGCGCTGCCCGCTGCACACGTTGATGACCTCCTTGTACCGCAGCTCGGAAAATCTCGACTGCAAGACGCACACCCCCTCAATGGAGAGCATATGCGCTCAGGAGGCGAATATGCTGTCTTTTATATGCCGTATGGCGTTTTTCTCCAGCCGGGAGACCTGCGCCTGGCTTATGCCGATCTCCGAGGCCACCTCCATCTGGGTTTTGCCGTCGTAGAAGCGGAGCGCGAGTATGCGCTTTTCCCGGCTGCCGAGGCTCGACATAGCCTCCGACAGCGCTATGCGCTCGAGCCACGACTCGTCGCTGTTGCGGGTGTCGCCCACCTGATCCATGACGCATATGCTCTCGCCGCCGTCGGTGTAGATGGGGTCGTACAGCGAGACGGGGCCGCTCATGGCGTCCATGGCGAAGACGACGTCCTGCCGCTGCACGCCGAGGCGCAGGGCAATCTCGTCCGGCGTCGGCTCGCGCTGGCTGTCGGCCATCAGCTCCTCGCGCGCCTTGAGCACGCGGTAGGCCATGTCGCGCATACTGCGGCTGACCCTTATGGCGCTGTTGTCGCGCAGGTAGCGGCGAATCTCGCCTATGATCATCGGCACCCCGTAGGTGGAGAAGCGGACGTCCTGGCTCATATCGAAGTTGTCTATGGCCTTTATAAGCCCTATGCAGCCGACCTGGAACAGATCGTCGGCGTTTTCGCCGCGGCTCTGGAAGCGCTGAATCACCGACAGCACCAGCCGGAGGTTACCGGCAATCAGCTCGTCGCGGGCGGACTTGTCGCCGCTTTTGGCTCTGGCGAGCAGCCTGCGGGTCTCGTCGGCCTTCAGCACCTTGAGCTGCGCCGTGCTTATCCCGCTGAGCTCGACCTTTCCGTGCATACCAACACCCCTTCCGTGATGGTGCCAGTATTCCCCTCACGGCGGGTTTTGATACACTGTGTCAGAGACCGTAGTTGAAAGGCGGATTTTCCTCGTAGTATTCGCGCACGAGCTGCTGGAAGTACTGCTCGGCGAGGCTGAAGTGCGTGCCGTGGCGGCAGGCGACGGACAGCCACCAGTACTCCTTCGGGTCGAGGGAGAAGCAGGGGATGTCGTCCTGAGCCACAATCTGGTGGCCGACGACGAAGGCCGCGCCGATTCCGGCCTTGACCATGTTGTAGGCCATGTTGTTCAGGCTGCACTCCAGCACGCAGCGCGGCGTGAAGCCCGCGCGGCGGAAGCAGCGGCGGCTGACCGTGCCGACGACGGTGTCCGGGTGGAGGAGGACAAAGGGGTCGTCGCGCAGCTCGCGGATGTCGATGGTCGTGCGCGGCTCGCCCGGGGGCGCCGCGAGGTGGGCGAGGCGGTGATCCTTCGGCAGCAGGAGGAAGATCTCCGTCTGGCAGAAGGAGTCGTACTCGAGGTCGGCCATCTCGTCGCAGCGGCCCATGACGGCAAAGTCGATGTTGCCGTCAATCAGGGCCTTTTCCAGCTCGCGGGTGTTCAGCTCGAGCAGGCGTATGTCGAAGCCGGGGTAGCGCTCGTGAAATATCGGGTAGATGCGGTTGAACAGCACCGCGCCGCTGCCGAGCGTCAGCCCTATTCTGAGCGTGCCGGAGGCGCAGCCGCTGATGTCGCCGATCTCCTTGCTCGTCTGGCGGACGGCGTCGATGACGCGGCGCGCGCCGCGGATATAAGCCTCGCCGAGCTGGGTCGGCTCAAGGCCGTTCCTGGTGCGGCGGAAGACCGGCGCGCCCAGCTCCGCCTCCAGCGAGAGCAGGTAGTGGCTCAGCGCCGGGCGGGTGAGGTACAGTCTCGCCGCCGCCTTTGTGACGCTGCGCTCCTCCGCTATCGCGACTACATATTCGGGTTTCTTGATTTCCATGACAGGCCTCCGCGACGTGAAAAAAATTTTCGTATATGTATAACTTGTGAACTTTACACGGGAGATAAAGGGCATTATACTATGAATAGTCAACAAAAAACGACCAGACCGAACCGGAGGTAGATTAAAATGGCTGAACTTTACACCAACAACGCCAAGGCCCGTCTCCTCGCCGGAGAGAAGCTCTCCGCCGCCTGGAGCCAGACCGGCAGCACCGTCACCGCTGAAATCCTCGCTCAGGCGGGCTTCGACATGATTGTCGTCGACTGCGAGCACGCCCCCATCGACCCGCCCCAGCTCCTGCCCATAGTGCAGGCCGCCGGCGGCTACGGCAGCATGATCATGGCCCGCGCCCCGTGGAACGACCTCGTCGCCATCAAGCGCATGCTCGACTGCGGCATCCAGGGCATCCACATCCCCTATGTCAACAACGTCGAGGAGACCGCCCGCGCCGTCCGCGCCTGCAAGTATCCCCCGCTCGGCAACCGCGGCATAGCCGGTTCGCCCCGCGCCGCCGGATACGGCGCCAACCGCGGCCAGTATCTCCAGCGCGCCAACGACGAAATCCTCGTCCTCGTCGCCCTCGAGACCCCTGAGGCTGTTGAGAATCTCGACGCCATGCTCGACATTGAGGGCCTCGACGGCCTGTTCATAGGCCCCATGGACCTCTCCACCACCATGGGCTACTTCGGCAGCCCCTCTCACCCCGAGGTGCAGAAGGTCATCCGCGAGGTTGAGAAGAAGGTCATCGCCAAGGGCAAGCTGCTCGCCACCATCGGCGCCAACCCCGCCGCCGCCAAGGAGCTCTACGACCGCGGCTACAGCTACGTCATCTTCGACAGCGACGTCACCACGCTCCGCGCCGTCGCCTACAGCCACGTCGACGAGTTCAAAAAGCTCATGGGCAAATAAGAACATGTCCGCAGGGTACGCCCTGCGGACATTTCAGTTTTGACCAAAAGCCTCGCGAAGCGAAGTGCAATCCCCCATGTCGGAAAAGCGGTCACGCTTTTTCGACATTCTTAAAATGTCCGCAGGGAATCCCCTGCGGACATTTTTTGTTGCGGCTTAATAATTTTCGGCCTTGATCTGGAAGTACGCGAGCGGGTGCTTGCAGACGGGGCAGACCAGCGGGGCCTCGGTGCCGACGAACTGGTGTCCGCAGTTGGAGCACTGCCACACGACGGGCTCGGCGCGCTTGAAGACGACGTCCTTCTCGATGTTGCCGAGCAGGGCGCGATAGCGCTCCTCGTGCTCCTTCTCGATGGCGGCGACGCCGTCGAACAGGGCGGCGATGTCGTCGAAGCCCTCGGCTCTGGCGGTCTCGGCGAAGCCCTTGTACATATCGGTCCACTCGTAGTTCTCGCCGGCTGCGGCGTCGGCGAGGTTGGCGTTGGTGCCGGGCACGCTGCCGCCGTGCAGGAGCTTGAACCAGATCTTGGCGTGCTCTTTTTCGTTTGCGGAGGTCTCCTCAAATATCTTTCCCATCTGGACGTAGCCGTCCTTTTTGGCCTGGGAGGCGTAGTACTGATACTTGATAGAGGCCTGGGACTCGCCGGCGAAGGCGGCCATGAGATTGGCTTCGGTCTTGCTTCCTTTGAGTTCTTTCATAAGTGCATCCTCCGTTTTTCAAGTTATGGGAGCATAACTGCCCCACTTCCAATTATAAACAACAGCGCGCCGCTGTCAATCATGAACTGGGGATTTTTTCCCGAAAAGCAGTCCCGCGAGCATGACCACCGCGGAGACGGCCATGCCGAAGAAGGTGCTGTCGAAGGGGAGGTCCAGCGCGTAGGTGCCGACGAGCAGGGAGGCGGGTCCGAGCACCGTCGAGAGCATGACGAAGGCCGGAGATATGCGCCCCGGCAGGAACAGCGCGGCGCACATCGGCAGGAACAGCACCGTGCATCTCAGGCCCATGGAGAGGAAGTTATACTGCATTATCGCGTCGCTCGCGCCGGAGTTTATGACGACGGTGGTGAAGGCGAGCAGGCAGACGATGACGAGGCGCGAGAAGCGCAGCTGACTGCGGGTGTCGGCGTCGGGGCGGACGCGGAGGTAGACGTTGTTCACAAGTACGCCTGCGATTCCGAGCATGACGGAGACGCCTGCGCTCGCGACGGCGACAAGTGTGGTTGCAAGTATGACGCCGGAGAGGAAGCCGTGGGTGTGCTGTATGATGAACTGGGGGAAGGCCTGCAGCGAGCTGATCTCCGGGGCGGTCATGCGCATGTACATGCCGATTATGGTGCAGCATATGCCGACCACCGGCAGCAGCAGCGCGCCGATTGTGAAGCCGACGCGGCAGTCGCGGTCGCTCCTCGCGGCGTAGACAGACTGGATGGTCGACTGCGTGGAGACTATGCCGAGGACGGCGGAGAACACGTTGCCGAGGTCGGTGCCCGCGCCGCGCGGGAACAGCTCAAAATAGCGCGCGGGCAGCTCGGCGCGCATATCGCCGAGGCCGTCGGTGATGGCGAAAATGGCGCCTGCGGAGACTATGCAGGTGGAGATCAGTATGACCATTTTGAGGGTGTTGATGTAGCTCAGCCCCCAGAAGCCGCCCATGAACACGCAGACGAGAATCAGCGCGCCGGTGACGAGGCTGGACACGAGCGTCGACACCGGGAACACCGAGCCGATCAGCGAGATGCCGGAGAGGAAATGCGACATGCTGTTGACGTAGAAGGCGAGGACGCCGAGCAGCGTGGCGAGTACGCAGGCGCTGCGGCCGAACTCGAAGTCTATCATCTCCTGAATGGTCTGCCTGCCGCTGGCGCGTATGCGCCGGGAGAAGCCGAGGCCCATGAGCAGTATGGCGATGCAGCAGCCGATGGAGAAGGCGAGGCCGGAGAAGCCGTCGGTAAAGGCGAGCTGGGCCGTGCCTATGACGCAGCCGCCGCCTATGAACATGCCGGAGGTGGAGCTCGCGACAGCCGCGACGCCAAAGCTCTGCCCGGCGACGTAGTAGTCCGACTTGGTTTTGATTTTCTTGCCGGTGTAGATGCCGATTCCGGCGAAGACGGCTATGGCGAAGGCCATGCCGACAAGCTGCATGGTATCGGCTGTGCCCATGTGCCCATCCCCCCTGTAAAAATTTAGTTAAGCTTTATTCTACTATACAACAAGGAGAGGGCAAAGGCAAACCCTCCGATTGCACTGGGCCTGTGCAAAAACAGCTCGCCCATCCGCGCTGCCCAAAATTTTGCTTGACTCCGGTGCGGGGCTGTGGTATCATGCAGGCAGTTAGTCGCGTATAACTGCGCGGCTGAATTTAAAGGCCTTGGTTAGCTATAGCTAACCTAGGCGGAGGCGCGACGCGGCGAAGGCCGCCGTCGCCGCATGAGAAAATTTGAAAAGAGGTATGACAATGAGCAAAGCAGCGATAGTATACTGGTCGGGCACGGGCAACACCGAGGCCATGGCGAAGTCCGTCGCCGCCGGGGCGAGAGCCGCCGGTGGGGAGGCGGAGCTTTTCACCGCCTCGGAGTTTTCGGCGGGCAGGCTCGCGGAATATGACGCCGTGGCCTTCGGCTGCCCCTCCATGGGCAGCGAGCAGCTGGAGGAGGAAGAGTTCGAGCCTATGTTCCGCGCCTGCGAGCCGGAGCTGAAGGGGCGGCGCATAGCGCTCTTCGGCTCCTACGGCTGGGGCGACGGCGAGTGGATGCGCACCTGGGAGGAGGTCTGCCGCAATCTCGGCGCGGTTCTGGTGTGCGACAGCGTCATCTGCTGCGAGACGCCCGACTCCGCCGCCGAGGCGGAGTGCGAGGCGCTCGGGAGGGCGCTGGCTCAGGGCTGAGAGGCGATGTCCTCCTGCGCGGGGCCGGAGATGCGCGCGCCGAAGCGGTCGAAGCGCGAGCCGTGGCAGGGGCAGTCCCAGCTGAGCTCATCCGGGTTCCACTCGAGCTGGCAGCCGAGGTGCGGGCAGCGGATGTCGACGGCGTGGATCGCGCCGTTTTCGTCGCGGTAGACGCCGACCTTCTCCCCGCCCAGCTCGACTATGCCGCCGCGTCCGGGCCGGATGTCGGCGGCGGCCTCGTCCGGCACCTCGAAGAAGCGGCGCACCAGGCCCTTCACGGCCTGCGCGCCGTTTTCGGCCATTGCGGGGACGGCCTCGGCCTCAAAGCGCGAGGGGCTGAACGCCTCGGCGTTGGGGCTTTCGCGCCCGGCCATCAGATCAGGCAGCAGCATGGCGGCGACCATGGAGCTGCTCATGCCCCATTTGTTGAAGCCGGTGGCGACGAACCAGTCCGGCCGCGAGGCCGAGAAGCGGCCTATATAAGGAGTGCCGTCGGGCGTGATGCAGTCCTGCGCCGACCAGTGCGCGACCTCGCGCGAGCCGGGGAAGCGCTCCGCCGCCTTTTGGCGGAGGATGTCGTAGCGCCCGCCGGAGCTGTTCTCGCCGGTGCGGTGCTTCCCGCCGCCGAGCAGCAGCAGTCTGCCGCTGCGCCGCAGCGAGAACACCGGCTCCTCCGCGCCTATGAACACACCCTCCGGCAGCGGCGCATTTTCGAGCGCTATGATATACGAGCGCTCCTGGTGCATACGCGCGAAGTACATGCCGGGGAAATTCACGAACGGGAAGTGGCAGGCGAACACCAGCTGCTGCGCCCGCACCGCCGCGAGCGGCGTTTTGAGCGCCCCGTCCTCGACGCTGAGGACGGGGCTGTTCTCGTATATCTCCAGCCCCTCGGCCATGGCGGCGAGAAAGCGCAGCGGGTGGAACTGCGCCTGATTCTCAAAGCGCACGGCGCCCGCCGCCGGGATGGGCAGCGGAGCCGACTCGGTGTACGACGCCGGCAGGCCGAGGCTGCGCGCGGCCTCGGCCTCCGCGCGGAGCGACGCCGCGTCGTCGCCGAACACATAGGACGGCAGCTCCTCGTACTCGCAGTCGATGCCGCGCCCGGTGATTATGCGGCGAAACCCCGCGAGCGCCGCCTGATTCGCGGCGGCGTACTTCGAGGCGCGCTCCGTGCCGAAGGTCTCGATGAGCTTTGAGCAGAAAAGCCCGTGCTGCGAGCTTATCTTCGCCGTCGTGCCCGCGGTCTGGCCGGAGCCTGTGCGCCCGGCCTCCAGAACGACGACGCGCCTGCCCTCGGACTGGAGGGCAGACGCGATGAGCACGCCGGCCATACCGGCGCCTATGACTGCCGCGTCCGCCTCAACACTGTGGGTGAGGCTCGCGCGCGGCGGTATTTTGCAGGTTTGAGTCCAGACAGATTCCATAAGCCCCTCCGTGGTGTGGTTTTGCCTATTATCTCCGCGGAGGGGCGGCTTATGCGTTTACGGCTGCAGCGCCTCGTAGACGGTGAGGCAGTCGCGTATATCCTGCTTGTCGGAGTCGGAGACGGTGTAGTCGTAGCTGTAGTCGTCGCCCTGGAAGCGGATGATGGCCTGCTCGGAGTTGGCTATGGCCCAGAGCATCTCGATGTCGGAATCCGACACCTCGGTGTCTATGTACTCCCAGACGTCGCCGCCGCCGTTGTCGTGGACGATGTCGAAGTAGTTGAAGGACTTGGTGAAGCGCTCGTCGTCGGCAGCTATGATGAGGCTCTTGAAGAAGACCCAGCTGTCGCCGGTGTAGTTATAGATGAGGCGCAGCCAGGTGTGGGTATCGTCCTGGCCGAGGTAGGGGCGGATGAAGCAGGTGAGGTCGGCGGCCCAGCTGCCGTTGGAGTAGAACTTCCAGCCGGAGGGGTAGTAGAAGCGCATACCGCGGACGATATCCTCTTCGAGCTTCATCGTGGAGAGCAGCTCGTCGGCCTTGGCCTGCCTGAGGCTCTTGAGCTGGGCGGCGGCGTCCTCGAGGACGGAGGCGTTGGAGACGGCGGCGGCGGTGTCGGCGGACAGGGTGTCGAAGAAGTTCTGCGCGTCGTCGATGAGAGCGCCGCTGTCGAGGGTGACCTCGCCGATGGCGCTGATGAGGCGCTCGGCCTCGGCGACCTGCAGCTCGCTCAGAGCGGCCTCGGCGGCGTCGAGCTCGGCGGCGTTCTCGACGAGGGCCTGAACCTCGGCGTCGGCGGCGTCGAAGGCGGAGCGGGCGGCCTTTACGGCGTCGCCGCTCTCGAGAGTGACGCTGCCGATGGCGGCGATGGCGTCCTCGACCTCGGAGGCGGCGGCGTCAAGCTCGGCGGCGTGCACCAGCTCGTCGTAGGCGGCGCGGGCCTCGTCGAGCGCGGCGGTGTTCTCAAGCTGTTCGCGATCCTCGTCGGCGAGGGCGGCGACGGCCTCCTCGGCGGCGGTGATGGCGCTCTCGCTGTCGAGGGTGATCTCGCCGATGGCGGCAATCTGGTCGTCGACGGCCTTGGCGGCCTCGCTCTTGCCGCAGCCGGCCAGAGCAAGCAGCATGGCGATTGCGAGCATGGCTGCTGTGAATCTTTTCATATCATTTTCCTCCCTGTGCCGGCGCTTGACCGGCGCATATTTTGTCCGCTGCGCCAATCAGACGGCGGAGACGGACACTCTTTATGTACAATATGATACATGATTGGAAATCCATGTCAATATGCTGGCTGCATAGTCTTTTGCGCCGGACGATAAAATTGCAAATATGTCCGCGCGGCACTTGCCGCGGCGTGGAGGGTCTGTTATAATCTTCTCATGTTGAAGCTCCGCTCCGCGCGGAGACGAAAGGCAGGGTTTTTAATGGGAATAACTGATATTTTCGGCGCCAACGTGTTCAGCGAGAGCGTGATGCGCGAGCGCCTGCCTAAAAAAGTTTTTGCCGAGGTGCAGGACGCCATAGAAAATGGCGGACGCATCAGCATGGAGACGGCGGACGTCGTCGCCGCCGCGATGAAGGACTGGGCCGTCGAGAAGGGCGCCACGCACTACACCCACTGGTTCCAGCCGCTCACCGGCATCACCGCCGAGAAGCACGACTCTTTCATCACCGCCCCGCAGGACGGCAAAACCATACTCCAGCTCAGCGGCAAGCAGCTCATCATGGGCGAGCCGGACGCCTCGAGCTTCCCCTCCGGAGGACTGCGCTCCACCCACTACGCCAGAGGCTACACCGCCTGGGACATGACCTCCCCCGCCTTTGTCAAGGAGCAGTCCGCCGGCATCATCCTCTGCATACCGACGGTGTTCGTCTCCTACACCGGCGAGGCCCTCGACCAGAAGACCCCGCTGCTCAAGTCCATGGCCGCCATATCCGAGCAGGCGCTGCGCATAGTGCGCCTCTTTGGCGACGATAAGGCCAGAAAGGTCGTCTCCTACATAGGCCCGGAGCAGGAGTATTTCCTCGTCGACAGGGAGAAATACCTCAAGCGGCGCGACCTCATCTACACCGGCCGCACCCTCTTCGGCTCGCCCGCGCCCAAGGGCCAGGAGCTCGACGACCAGTACTACGGCGTCATCCGCGAGCGCGTCGGCGAGTACATGCACGACCTCAACTGCGAGCTGTGGAAGCTCGGCATACCCGCCACCACACAGCACAACGAGGTCGCCCCCGGACAGCACGAGATGGCCCCCATCTACACGGTCGCGAACATCGCCGTCGACCAGAACCAGCTCACCATGGAGACGATGAAGCGCGTCGCCACGCGGCACGGCCTCGTCTGCCTGCTGCACGAGAAGCCCTACGCCGGCGTCAACGGCTCCGGCAAGCACAACAACTGGTCGCTCGGCACCGACACCGGCGAGAACCTGCTCGAGCCGGGCGATAACCCCAACGAGAACCTCAAGTTCCTGCTCGTGCTCGCCTGCATAATGCAGGCCGTAGACCGCCACGCCGACCTGCTGCGCGAGTCCGCCGCCTGCGTCGGCAACGACCAGCGCCTCGGCGCCCAGGAGGCGCCGCCCGCCATAGTCTCCATCTTCCTCGGCAGCCTGCTGGAGGACGTCGTCGACCAGATAGTGCAGCACGGCGTCGCCACCAGCCACCTGCAGGGCAGCAAGCTCAACACCGGCGTCCCCTCCGTGCCGGTGCTGAATAAGGACGCAACCGACCGCAACCGCACCTCGCCCTTCGCCTTCACCGGCAACAAGTTCGAGTTCCGCATGGTCGGCTCCTCCGACTCCGTCGCAAGCCCCACGACCACGCTCAACGCCGTCGTGGCCGAGGCCTTCTGCGAGGCGGCAGACGCGCTCGAGGGCGCCGCCGACTTCGAGGAGGAGTGCAGGCACTACATAGCAAAGCTCATGAAGCAGCACCACCGCATCATATTCAACGGCAACGGCTACTCCGACGAGTGGATCGCCGAGGCGGAGCGCCGCGGCCTGCCGAATCTGCGCTGCATGGTCGACACCGTGCCCGCCCTCACCACCGACAGCGCCGTCGCCCTCTTCGAGAAGTTCAACATATTCTCCCGCGCCGAGCTGGAGTCCCGCGCCGAGGTCATGTACGAGATGTACCTCAAGACGGTGAACATCGAGGCGCAGACCATGATACACATGGCCGGCAAGCACTATATCCCCGCCGCCATCGCCTACTCCACCGCGCTCGCGCAGTCGATAAGCTCCGTGCGCGCCGCCTGCCCGGAGGCCGACACCTCCGTCCAGAGCGGACTGCTCGCCGAGGTCTCCCGCCTGCTCGCCGGGGCGCAGAGCGCCAAGTCCGAGCTGATCGCCGCCACCGCCAGGGTCAACGCCCTCGACGATGTGCCCGCCATGGCGCACGCCTTCCACGACGAGATTGTGCCCATAATGGCGCGCCTGCGCTGCGCCGTCGACAGCCTTGAGCTGATAGTCGACAAGGACATGTGGCCCGTGCCCACCTACGGCGACCTCATGTTCGAGGTCTGAGGAGGGGAAATTATGCTGTTCATCTGCTACCCCAAGTGCGGCACCTGCCGCAAGGCCGAGCAGTGGCTCGCAGCCCGCGGCGCCGCCTTTGAAAAGCGCGACATCAAGGAGCAGAACCCCACAGCCGCCGAGCTGAAAAGCTGGGTAGACGCCGGAGTGCCGCTCAAAAAGCTCTGGAACACCAGCGGCATGGGCTACCGCGCGCTGAACCTCAAGGAGCGCCTGCCGGGCATGTCCGAGTCCGAGCAGATAGAGCTGCTCGCGAGCGACGGTATGCTCGTGAAGCGCCCCATCCTCGTCGGCGACGGCTTCGTCCTCACCGGCTTCCGCGAGGCCGAGTGGGCGAAAGCGCTGGGTATCTGAAAAATAAAAAATGAGCCGCTTTAGGCGGCTCATTTTTTATTTTATTGTCGCGACAATCAGCTCGGGGCGGTTGTTCACCCGGAAGGGGAAGAGGCTGTTGCCCAGCCCGCGGCTGACTATCATGCTCGTGTCGCCGGAGGTATACAGCCCCGCGTCGTAGTCCGGGAAAAAGCCCTGATGCGGCGCGACCACGCCGCCGACAAAGGGCAGGCGCACCTGCCCGCCGTGGGCATGGCCGGTGAGCACCAGCCCCGCGCCGACGGAGGCATAGGTCTCGAGCAGCTCCGGACGGTGGGAGAGCAGTATGTCGCAGCCGTACTGCGAGATCTCCGCGAGAGTCTCGGCGAATTCGGCGCTGCCGCCGGGGAAGAAGCCGGGGTCGCGCATGCCGACGAGGCGTATGCTACCTTCGGAGCGCCGGAGCGTGACGGCGGCGTCCTCAAGCACGGTGACGCCGAGGTCCGCGAGACCGTCCCTCAAATCTGGGTAGAGCGGGTTTCGCGCCTCGTGGTTGCCGGGGACGTAGTAGACGGGCGCAAGCTCCAGCGCCTTTTCGGCGAAGTCGAGACAGACCTCGATTTCGGGGTCGCGGGCGTCGAGAAAGTCGCCGGTGATGACGGTGATGTCCGGCTGAGCCGCCTCCAGCGCCGCGAGGAGCTTTGAGTTGCCATCGCCCAGCTCGTCATTGTGCAGGTCGGAGGCCTGCGCTATGCGAAAGCCCGCGAAGCTCTCAGGGAGGCCGGAAATCGTCACGCTCAGCTCGGTTGTGACGAGCGCGGAGTTGCCCCAGGCTATCCAGATTGCGGCGGCCGCCGCGGCGACGGTGGCTGCTGAGAGCGCGAGTTTTTTGCGTCTGGTCATTTGGTGCTCCTTATGTCGAAAAAGTGGCTCGGCCACTTTTTCGAGGGGGGATGCAGGCCGCTGCGTCGCACTCGCCTTACGGCTCGCACGCTTGCACCCCAGGGGCACTTTGTCGCCGCCTGAGGCGGCTCGGGCGCGGCCTGAGAAGTATTTTTTCCGTGGCGCATGTCCCCTGAAAAAATGATTCTACTTTTTTCGAGCCTGCGGGCTCGACCTCTGCGCGGCCGCGGTCGAGCAGTGCTCCGCTTCGCGCCTCGGTCGGTCGGGTTTATTTTTAT
>CALWXY010000082.1 GCA_944385595.1 uncultured Oscillospiraceae bacterium | reverse complement strand
GCACCTGCCGATGTCCACGCCGATAATCTCGTCCTACTGATTGTCCTCGCTCATCTGGAGCCACATCTTCCTGAGAGAGCGCCTCTCCGGCAAGTACTACGCCATCGTTCTGTGCGTCGTCATAGGCATAGTCATCATGGGCGTTTTCGACGTCTGAGTCAAAAAACGGCAGAAAAAACAAATTTGCTCTTTTAAAAAGGGAATAAATATATTAAAATCATGGTAATGAACCTTTGAAAGGAGAAACAGCAATGGACGCAGCTAAACCCGCCTATAAAAGAGTCCTGCTCAAAATAAGCGGAGAGGCGCTCGCCGGCAATAAGCGCCGCGGCTTCGACTTCGACATAGTCGAGAGCGTGTGCGCGGCAGTCCGCAAATGCGTCGAGCTCGGCGTAGAGGTCGGCATAGTCGTCGGAGGCGGCAACTTCTGGCGCGGCATCAAGGACGGCGCCGGGAGAATAGAGCGCACCAGAGCCGACCATATGGGCATGATGGCGACGGTTATGAACTGCCTCGCCCTCGCGGACGTCCTGGAGCAGATGGGCGCCGAGGTCAGAGTGCAGACCGCGATAGAGATTCGCGCCGTGGCCGAGCCTTATATCAGGCTCAGAGCCATAAGACACCTCAGCAAAGGCCGCGTGGTCATCTTCGGCTGCGGCACCGGCTCCCCCTTCTTCTCGACGGACACCGCCGCCGTGCTGAAGGCCGCGGAGGTCAATGCCGACGCCATACTCCTCGCAAAGAATATCGACGGCGTCTACAGCGCCGACCCCAAGAAAGACCCGAGCGCCGTCAAATACGACTCCATCACCTACGACGACGTGCTCGCAAAGCACCTCGCCGTCATGGACTCCACCGCGACCTCAATGGCGATGGACAACAACATACCGGTGCTTGTCTTCGCGCTGAAAGACCCCGAGAATATCGTCCGCGCCGTCATGGGAGAGCGGATTGGCACTATCGTTCAAAAATAAGGAGGAACTGAGATGAATTATAAGGATGAGTACAAAGATTTTGAGCGCCGCATGAAAAAGACCATCGAGGTGCTTCTGGAGCAGTTCGACTCCGTCCGCGCCGGCAAGGCCAACGCCAACGTGCTCAACCAGATATCCGTCGACTACTACGGCACGCCGACCCCGATACAGCAGATAGCCTCCATCTCGACGCCCGACCCCCGCACCCTGGCCATCCAGCCGTGGGACAGCTCGGCGCTCAAGAGCATAGAGAAGGCCATACTCGCCTCCGAGCTCGGCATCAACCCGACCAACGACGGCAGAGTCATCCGCCTCGCCTTCCCGCAGCTGACTGAGGAGCGCAGAAAAGAGCTGGTCAAGCAGGTCCGCAAATACGGCGAGGAGGGCAAGGTCGCCGTCCGCAACATCCGCCGCGACGCTATGGACAAGTTCAAGGCCATGAAGAAGAAGTCCGAGATTACCGAGGACGACATGAAAAACATGGAAAAGGATATACAGCAGCTCACCGACAACTATATCAAGGAAGTCGATGACATGACCGCGAAAAAGGAAAAAGAGCTTTTCGCGATATGAACGACATGCGATCCAGGGGAGCAGCGCTCCCCTGGATTGCGCGCTAATGAGGATAAGACATGCTTTTCGGAAAGAAGAAAGCGGCGCCGGAGCGCGGCGAGCCGCCGGCGCACATAGCAATAATTATGGACGGCAACGGCCGCTGGGCGAAAAAGCGCGGCCTGCCGCGCACCGCCGGGCACGCCGCCGGCGCGGAGACTTTCAGACGCATAGCTACATATTGCAAGGACATAGGCGTGCAGTACCTCACGGTGTACGCCTTTTCGACTGAGAACTGGAAGCGCCCGAAAGAGGAGGTCGAGGCCATCATGGGTCTTTTGGACAAGTACCTCCGCGAGGCCATAGACCAGATGGAGCGCGACCGGGTCAAGATGAAATTTTTCGGCGACACGAGCGTCCTCTCGCCGGAGCTGCGCGCGCTCATCGCCCGCACCGACGAGATAAGCACGCACTTCGAGGGCTGCCAGGTGAATATCTGCGTAAACTACGGCGGGCGCGACGAGCTGATGCGCGCCGCGCGGCTGTGGTCTGAGCGCGGATTCGAGGGCGGCGAGCAGGGCCTTTCCGACTGCCTCTACTCCGCCGGCATACCCGACCCTGATTTGCTGATACGCCCCGGCGGGGAGCAGCGGCTGAGCAACTTCCTGCTGTGGCAGGCGGCCTACGCCGAGCTCTATTTCACCGACACTCTCTGGCCGGACTTCACCAATGCCGAGCTGGACGCGGCCATAGCCGAGTATAACCGGCGCAGCCGCCGCTTCGGCGGAATATAAAAATATCGGCCCGCATAGACGGGCGGCTGGGAGGTTCCCGAGATGAAAACAAGGATAATCGTGGGAGTCGTCTGCATACCGGTGCTGGCGGTCATAGTGTTTTTCCTGCCCGCCTGGGTGCTGGGCGTGCTCATGGGGGCCATAGCCGCCATAGCCGCCTGGGAGTTTTTCCGCTGCGTCAAGCCCGGCGCGCCGCAGCGCATACCGGTTGTCTGCGGCGTGCTCGCGGCGCTCGTGCCTCTGAGCGAATCGCTCGCGCCCGGCGGCGTGTGGGACTACGCGCTGTTCATCGCCGTGCTCGCATACATGTTCGGAGAGCTGATGTTCTCGTTCTGCGGCGAGGAGCCGATGGGCTTCGACATAGTCGCGGCGGGCGTCCTCTCCGGCTACGCCATACCGTATTTCCTCACCGCCATAGTCAGGCTCGACGCCATGGGCAACGCCTTCGTGGCCCTGCCCTTCCTGATAGCGTTTTCGAGCGACTCGGGCGCCTACTTCGTCGGCGTGTTCCTCGGCAGGCACAAGCTGGTGCCGAAGCTCAGTCCCAAAAAGACCATAGAGGGCTCGGCGGGCGGCTTCCTCATCACCATAGCCGTGCTGCTGATCTACGGCCTCGTGCTCAAGGGGCTGGATTACACCGTGAGATTCCAGGTGCTCGCGGCCTATGGTATGCTCGGCAGCCTCGCCTGTCAGTTCGGCGACCTCTGCTTCTCGGCGGTGAAGAGACTCAGCGGCATCAAGGACTACAGCAATATCATACCCGGCCACGGCGGCATACTCGACAGGTTCGACGGCATGGTCTTTGTCGCGGCGCTGTCGGAGCTGCTCGTGCTGCTCGTGCCGGCTTTTATCATCTGAGGATTTCAAAAAATGATGGAAACAATATCAGTGCTCGGCTCCACGGGCAGCGTGGGGCGGCAGAGCATGGCCGTCGCAAAGAAGCTGGGAATCAAGGTCTCGGCCATAGCGGCATTTTCAAATATAGAGCTGATGGAACAGCAGGCGAGGGAGGTTAAGCCGAAAATCGCCGCCGTCTTCAATGAGGACGCGGCGGCGGAGCTGCGGCTGCGCCTCGCCGATACGGATACGAAGGTGCTCTCCGGTATGGACGGCCTCATAGAGGCCGCCAGAGAGGAGAGCGCTCAGTGCGTCATCACCGCCGTGAGCGGCGCCGTCGGCCTCAGGCCGACCCTCGCCGCCATAGAGGCGAAAAAGCGCATAGGCCTCGCCAATAAGGAGACGCTGGTCTGCGCGGGCAGGCTGGTCATGGGCGAGGCGCGGCGCCGCGGCGCGGAGATAGTGCCGGTCGACTCCGAGCATTCCGCCATATTCCAGAGCCTCGCCGGGAGGCGCGCCGAGCTGCGCTCGGTCATACTCACGGCCTCCGGCGGGCCGTTCCGCGGCTGGACGAGGGAGCAGACCAGATGCGTCACGCCCCAGATGGCGGTGAAGCACCCCAACTGGAGCATGGGCGCCAAGATAAGCGTCGACAGCGCGACGATGATGAACAAGGGCCTCGAGTTCATAGAGGCAATGCACCTCTTCTCCGTCTCGCCGGACGAGATACAGGTGCTGATACACCCCGAGAGCGTCGTCCACTCGGCGGTCGAGTTTATAGACGGCGCGGTCATAGCGCAGCTGGGCGTGCCGGATATGGCGCTGCCCATACAGTACGCGCTGACCTGGCCGGAGCGCCGCGCGCCCGGCAGCGAGCGGCTGAGCCTCGCGAAATACGCAGAGCTCACGTTTTTCGAGCCGAATCTGGAGCAGACGCCCTGCCTCGCGCTCGCCATGGAGGCGGCGCGGCGCGGCGGCACCGCTCCGGCAATTTTGAACGCCGCAAATGAGGTCGCTGTGCATAAGTTCCTGCGCGGCGAGATAGGCTATAACGAGATATACGGCTGTGTTGACTCGGCTCTGAGCAGCATATATTACACCGACGACGCCGGACTGGACGCCGTTTTGGCGGCGGACAGGGCGGCTCGAATCCATGTTGAAGAGGCATTTTGATGTATCTTATTCTCGCAATTATCATTTTCGGCGTGCTGATCGCGGTGCACGAGCTAGGCCATTTCATGGCGGCGAAGGCCTGCGGAGTGCGCGTCAACGAATTCTCAATAGGCATGGGCCCCGCCATCTGGAAAAAGCAGCGGGGCGAGACGCTCTACGCCCTGCGCGTGCTGCCGCTCGGCGGCTACTGCGCCATGGAGGGCGAGGACGGCGGCTCCGACGACCCGCGCGCCTTCCAGAACAAGAGCCGCATTAAGCGCTTTATCATCCTCGCCGCCGGGGCGGCCATGAATTTCATCCTCGGCCTGCTGATGGTGGTGTGCATATTCGCGACCCTCGGCGGCTTCGCCGCGCCGGTGATCACCGGCTTCATGGACGGCTGCCCGTATGAGGGCACCTTCCAGGTGGGCGACAGATTCTATAAGGTCAACGGCGAGCGCACCTACTTCGCCTCCGACGTCTCCACCTACTTCGCGCGCAACGGCGGCAGCGACCTCATGGACATCGTCATAGTGCGCGACGGCGAGAAAATCGAGATAAACGACTACAAAATGGAGCTTGTCCCCTACGAGGAGGACGGCGAGACCCGTATGCTCTACGGCTTCACCATGCAGTACGCGGAGAGCGGGCCGTGGGCCGTGCTCAAATACTCGTGGTACCAGGCGCTCGACTTTGTGCGCCTCGTGCGGCTGGGATTTGTCGACCTCTTCACCGGCGGCGCAGCAGTGAGCGATATGGCGGGCGTCGTCGGCATAGTCGATATGATGCAGGACGTCGGCTCCGCCGCGCCGACGGTGTCGATAGGCGTGCAGAACGTGCTGTATATAGGCGCGCTCATAGCCGTTAACCTCGCGGTGATGAACCTGCTGCCCATACCGGGACTCGACGGCGGGCGCATACTGTTCCTCGCGCTCACCTGGCTCATAGAGCTTGTCTCGCGCCGCAGTCTCGACCCGAAATACGAGGGCTATGTGAACGCCGCCGGCCTGCTGCTGCTCATGGGGCTGATGGTGCTGATCATGTACAACGATATAGTGAGGATTATCAGTGGATAGAAAGATTACAAGACAGATAAACGTCGGCGGCGTGCCTGTCGGCGGCGGAGCGCCGGTGACGGTGCAGTCGATGACCAACACGAAAACCGAAAACGCCGCCGCGACGCTCGAACAGATAGCGTGCCTGCGCGACGCGGGCTGCGATATAGTCCGCCTCGCCGTGCCGACGGCGGAGGCCGCCGGGGCGCTGCGCGAGATAGTGCCGAAGGCGGGGCTCCCCGTCGTCGCCGACATACACTTCGACTACCGCCTCGCGCTCGCCGCCGCGGAGGCGGGCTGCGCGAAAATAAGGATAAATCCCGGCAATATCGGCGGGCGCGAGCGCGTCGCCGCCGTGGCGAGAGCCTGCT
>CALWXY010000081.1 GCA_944385595.1 uncultured Oscillospiraceae bacterium | reverse complement strand
CTCGGCGCGCTTGACCGCGCCGCGCTCGTAGCTGAGGTCGTCCGGCCGCTCGCCGACGCGCACTATGCCGAGCTTCGGCTCGATGCCGCGCGCCTTGAGCGCCTCGACATCGTTTTTGATGCGCTCGTTCAGCGCGGCGTTGACCTCCGCGCCCTTAAACAGAGTTGCCATTTAGCAAAACCTCCGATTATCTCAGAAATTCGCCCGCACGGCGGCGAAGATATCGTCGGCCATAGGGCAGTATTTGTCGAGCATGGCGTTGGCCCTGGCGTTCAGCTCCTCGGCCTTTTCGCGATTCGTCATGCTCTTGGTGTTAATAAACACGTTGAGGCTCGCGCTCATGAGCGCCGCCTTGCAGCAGGCCGCGCCGCAGCCCGCGTCGGAGACGGCGAGGCGGCTGCCCTTCTCGGCAAAGACGGCGATGACCTCTATGGCCTCGCAGCACTTCTCCATGATCTCCATGGGGACGCTGCACGCCGTGAGCGTCGCCTCCTCCATGACCTTCGCCTTGTATTCGCGCTGCTCCTCGGTGTCCTTGGGCAGGCCGTAGGCCCTGGAGAGCGGCTCGAACACCTCCGCGTCGCGCGCGACGAGCTTCAGCAGCTCGCTCTGAAGCGCGTCGCATTTGGCCTTGAGGGCTATCATCTCGGCCTCGACCTCGGCGTATTTCTTTTTGCCGACGGTGAGCGAGCCGACCATGTTGCCGAGGGCGGTGCCTATAGCGCCGACGAGCGCCGCGGCTCCGCCGCCGCCCGGCACGGGCGCCTTGGAGCCCAGCACTTCCACAAATTCAGCGCAGCTGTTTTTGGTGAAATCCATGAAAATTCTCCCTGTTACAGATATGGATGTGAGGGGGACTTGCGTCCCCCTCGCGATATGGTTTTAGAAGAGTCCTGAGACTTTACCCGTCTCGGTGTCGACGTCGACCCTGCGGTAGGCCGGGTTCGAGCCGGTGCCGGGCATCATGGAGATGGTTCCGGCCATCGGGCAGAGGAACTTCGCGCCGCCGTACTCGAGGATGTCGCGAATCGGCAGACGCCAGCCCTTGGGCACGCCCTTCCAGGTCGGCTCGTGGCTGAGCGAGAGGTGCGTCTTGACCATCATGGTGCAGTAGTCGGCGTATTTGGGGTCGTTCTCGAAGCGCTCGGCCTTCTCGATGGCGAGGGGCGCCCAGTCGACGCCGTCGGCGCCGTAGACCTCCTTCGCGATCAGCTCGACGCGCTGACGGAGCGGGGTGTCGAGGTCGTAGAGGAAGCGGATGGGCTCCTCCGGCTCCTCGCAGGCGTCGATGACGGCCTGGGCCAGCTCGATGGCGCCCTCGCCGCCGTACTGCCAGTGCTCGCTGAGCGCGCAGCGCACGCCCTGCTCGGCGCAGAGCTTGCGCAGCAGCGCGACCTCGGCGTCGGTATCGGTGTAGAACTTGTTGATGCAGACGACGGGCTTGATGCCGCTCTTCTTGACGTTATTGACGTGGTGGAAGAGGTTGGCGCAGCCGCGCTCGAGCAGCTCGAGGTTTTCCTCGGTGTACTCGCGGGGGATGGGACGGCCGGGGCGCACCTCCGGGCCGCCGCCGTGCATTTTGAGCGCGCGGATGGTGGCCACGACGACGGAGACGTGCGGCTTCAGCCCGCTCAGGCGGCACTTGACGTTCCAGAACTTCTCGAAGCCGATGTCGGCGGCGAAGCCGGACTCGGTGACGTGGTAGTCGAAGAGCTTGAGCGCGAGGCGGTCGCCTATGATGGAGCTCTGGCCGATGGCGATGTTCGCAAAGGGGCCGGCGTGCACGAGGCAGGGCTGGTGCTCGACGGTGTAGCACAGCGTGGGGTTGATCGTATTGCGCATCCACGCGGTCATGGCGCCCGCGACCTCGAGATCCTCGGCGGTGACGGGGTTGCCCTTCTTGTCGTAGGCGAGGACGACCTTGCCGATGCGGTCGCGCAGGTCGGGCAGGTCGCGCGCGACGGCGAGAATCGCCATCAGCTCGGAGGAGACGGCGATGTTGGTGCGGGTCATCATGCGGTAGCCGTCCATCTTGCCCTCGCCGAGGCCAATCTCCATTTTGCGCAGCGCCTGGCAGCAGAAGTCCATGACGAAGTTCCACTCTATGCGCTCGGGGTCGATATCGAGCCGCTTGAGGCCGATGGACTCGAGCTTCTCATCGTCATAGTTGCGCTCGTGCTGCATACGGGCGTTGAGCGCGACCATGCCGAGGTTGTGGGCGTTCATGATGTCGTTTATATCGCCGGTGAGGCCGAGGGAGAACTCGGTCATCGGAATGAGCAGGGCGTTGCCGCCGCCGGCGGCGGTGCCCTTGACGTTCATGGTGGGGCCGCCGGAGGGCTGGCGCAGGCAGCCGCCGACGTTTTTGCCCAGCTTGCCGAGGCCCTCTATGAGGCCCAGGCTGGTGGTGGACTTGCCCTCGCCCAGCGGGGTGGGCGTGATGGCGGTGACCTCAATGTACTTGCCGTCCGGCTTGTCCTTGAGGCGGTTCATGATCTTGATGAAGTCGAGCTTGGGGGTGCGGCCGTAGGGGATGATCTCGTCGGGCAGCAGGCCCATCTTCTCGCGGAAGTACTCAACGGACGGGAGCTTGCTCTCTGCTTCCTCGGCTATCTGCCAGTCTTTGTAAACGGTAGGGTCAAGCATTTATATGGAACCTCCTCTTATCAAATTGTCGTGTGAATCAAAGGTCCTTGATGCCGGACTCGCGCACGAGGCGCGCGACATCGTCGAACTTATTGAGGGCGTACAGGTGGATGCCGGAGATGCCGCAGACGCGGTACTCGTCTATGAGCTTGATGGTGTACTCGAGACCGGCCTCCTTGAAATCGGCCTTTTTCTGCTTAATCGACTCCTCGCTCTCGTTGGGGGCGAAGGGGTTCGGGAAAATCCAGTGCTTGGAGATGATTTCGGCGAGCGCGCGCGGCATGACGCAGCCGTTGCGGCTAAGCGCCATGTTGATGGTGGCGGCGGCGTCGAGCACGGGCATGATGCCGACGTCGACGGGCAGGGTGATGCCGGCGTCGCGGATGGCGTCCATCCACCAGCGGAACTGATCCATATCCCAGCAGAGCTGGGTCATGATGAAGTCGGCGCCGTTGTCCTGCTTCTGCTTGAGGAAGGAGATGTCGGCCTCGATGCTGCGGCAGGCGATGTGGCCCTCGGGGGAGCCGGCGACGCCTATGGTGAACTTGTCGCCGAACTCGTCGCGCACGAACTTCACGAGCTCGGTGGCGTAGTGGAGGTCGCCGCCGGTGCCGGTCCAGCCGAAGGGCAGGTCGCCGCGAAGGGCGAGGATGTGGTTGATACCGTGGTCGAGGTAGTTTTTGAGCTGGTCGCGCATACCCTCGCGGGTGTTGCCAATGCAGGTGAAGTGGGCGAGCGGGGTGGTGCCCGCGGTTTTGATTCTGTCGAGGACGGGGACCTGCTTGCCGACGTTGGTGCCGCCCGCGCCGTAGGTGCAGGAGATATAGTCGGGCTTCAGAGTGCAGAGCTGGTCGAGGACGCCGCCCTCGGAGCAGAGCTTTTCCATGCCGACGTCAGTCTTCGGGGGGAAAACCTCGAAGGAGAAGGCAGACCTCTTGTCCATGATTTCGGTGACTTTCATTTGCGTGATTACCCCTTTCTACCTTTAATAATATTCCATCATGGGGGATGAAAACTGCCGTTTTATGGTGACAATTTTTTAACAATATCAGCATACCTTATGTGCTTATAATTGTCAATGCTTTTGCCGACTGCGAAGGGGCGAAAAACCATGTGCAAATTTGGCAAAAAAACCGGTTAAAGCTCGCGATTCTTCTACCTATCTCACAAAAAGCGGCGGGAATCTCCCCGAAACCGGCGCGGTTTGTCCGGAACCGCGTCTGTGATTACCTTGTAGTATATCACAATTTGCTATACATGTCATTTGATTTCTTTTCCAACTTTATGGAGTGTTTTCAGGGGGTTTTGACGATTCGCCAAATTTGTGGCAATCTACAAGCGCCATCGGAAAAGATGGCGACTTTTGCGGCACCTTTAAAAAAGTTTCCGCCCCTCCAAATTGGGGAGCTGCGCGAGTAATGCGAAACCATTTTTCTTTTAGAAAGAAAAAGGGTTTCGCGCTTCCAAAAAGAAACTTTGCGGGGTCGGCAGTCTTAAGCGCCGTTTCCCCGTTTCAGGTTTTCGCCAGGAAGCCGCCCGCGTATCTCAGTACCGGCTCTCTGTCGGGCGGCTATTTGGGGAATTCGGATAGCGCTCTCACCCCCGACCGCGCCACCCCGCTTCGCTCCGGCGCTCGATTTTCCTGAGATTATCGTCTAAGCGCCTCGCAGGGACGCCTTGACTTTCAGACAAGTTATCAATGCCTGCGTCTACCGCTCCGAAACACGAAGCACCTGCCTCAGAGGCAGGTGCTTTCTTGTTTGCGCGAAAGAGCGCTCAGTTATAAACTTGGTAGAAGATTAGGCGCCCCTTAGTCGGCGCTTTTGCTGCCGAATTCCTCGATATCGAGCGCCTCGTGGCGCGGAGTGGGACTGAGCACTCTTCAATTCTAACGGCGCCGTGTCGGCAACGCGGGAACTAGGATACGCGCAAAAAAGATTTCTTTTTGGAGGCGCGGAACCCTTTTTCTTTTAAAGAAAAATGGTTCCGCATT
>CALWXY010000080.1 GCA_944385595.1 uncultured Oscillospiraceae bacterium | reverse complement strand
GTATGATGAACAGCACCGCCCATGTGCACAAAAGCGCTATGCCCACAATCTGCCGCGCGGCGAGCCCCTTTCGCTCCGGCGCTTTAGCCGGAGGCTCCTCCGGTATCTGCGCGCCCTCCGTCGGCCTTACGCCGCGCACCAGCTCGTCCATGCTCACGCCGAACAGCTCGCACATGGCGACCAGCTTGTCAAGCTCCGGCACGGACGCGTCGGTTTCCCATTTGGACACCGACTGGCGCGACACGTCGAGCTTCTCGGCCAGAGCCGACTGCGAGATGCCGAGCCGCGTGCGCATGGCGAGTATCCTCTCTCCAAGCGTCATTTCTCTGTGCTCCTTTCCTGTTTATGTAAAAATGATACCAGTCCGGAGCCTCGGAGGCAAGCAAGTGCGCTTGGAAATTGCGCAACCGGCGGTTGCACCCGCTCAAAAACCATAAATCATGCTGCGGTCAATGTCCGCGAGGCTGTGAGCAGAGCACATCTCCATTGTGTCGCTCAGCTCGGCGCGGAGCTTCTCGACGTAGGCCCTCACGCCCTCGGCTCCGCCGCCGTAGACGACGGTGACGAAGGGGCGGCCAATCAGCACGGCGTCCGCGCCCAGGGCGAGGGCCTTGAACACGTCCATGCCGCTGCGGATGCCGCCGTCGACAAGAATCTTCATGCTGCCGCCGACGGCGTCGGCAATGGCGGGGAGCACCTCGGCGGTGGAGGGGCAGCAGTCGAGCACGCGCCCGCCGTGGTTGGAGACGACTATGGCCTCCGCCCCCGCGTCGCGCGCCTTTTTGGCGGCGTCGACGGTCATTATGCCCTTGAGGATGAACGGCCTGCCCGCCCACTCGGCTATCCGGCGCAGCTGCTCGACGGTCTTGCGGCCCGCGGGCGGCTGCATATTGCGCAGGAAGGGCAGGCCCGCCGCGTCTATATCCATGGCGATGGCGAAGGGGTTCGCCTCGCAGGCTGCGGCTATCTTCTCCCTGACAAGCTCCATGTTCCAGGGCTTCACGGTGGGCACGCCCGCGCCGCCGAACTTGGCTATGGCGGCGAGCGCGCCCTCCATGACCGTGGGGTCGGTGCCGTCGCCGGTGAAGGCGGCGATGCCGCAGTCCGCGCAGGCGGAGACGAGTATGTCGTTGTACTCGAGGTCGGTGTATTTCTCGCCGTAGTGCAGCTTCATCGCGCCGACGGGCGCGGCGAACACCGGCAGGTCGAAGTGACGGCCAAAGATGTCGCAGCCGGTGTCGACGGGGCTGTTTTCGCAGATGGTGTCCATATTTACGCACAGCTCCTGCCACTTGGCGTAGTTGCGGATGAAGCCGGTGCCGGTGCCTTTCGCGCCGGGGCCGGGCACGGTGTTTTTGCAGGCGAGGCCGTTGCAGACCGGGCAGGCCTTGCAGTAGGGGCCGACGTTTCCGCGGGCTTTCTCGATTATCTCACCGTAGGTCATGGTCGTATCCTCCCGAAGTTTTGTCTTTGCTGAAATCATACCTCATAGCGGCGCAAAACGCAAGGGCTCAGAGCGCGAAGAGGGTGATCTCCGTCGGGTACAGAGGCGAGCTGCGAAAGCGCAGGTAGTAGCGGTAGTCCGGCACGAGGCCGTCGAGCAGGCGGGGGATTTTCCAGATGTCCTCGTTGTTGTGGTAGACGGAGATCAGAAGCCTCGGGCGCTCGGCGGAGATGTGCCTCTGCGCGCCGAGCAGGGCGCGGCGCTCGAAGCCCTCGATGTCCGCCTTTATGAGCGTCACCGGCTCTGCTATGTCCTCGTCGAGGGTCGTGACCTCGATATCGCCGCCGGGCGCGAGGCGGTTGGCCGAGGCGTCGAGGGCGGAGCAGTCGAGCGACATCAGCCCCGGCGCGTCGGAGACGCCCTTTTGCCGCAGCTCAATGTCGCGCAGGCCGCCCAGCCGCTGACGAAGCACGGCAAAGCTCTCCGGCGTTATCTCGTAGCAGTAGATGCGCCTATAATTTTCCGCGCCGTAGCTGCGGATATACGACAGCGCCGTGTCGCCGGTGTAGGCCCCGAGGTCGACGAACACCTCGCCGCGCGAGCACTGCAGCAGGTCGAGGTCGAAGTAGTCGTCGAAGAGGTACTCGCGCGACGCGGCGGTGGCGGTGAAATCGTATCTGTACCAGTTGGAGAGCACGGCGTAGAGCACCGCCTTTGAGCGCCAGTCGCCGAGCCGCCCGTAGAGCTGAACGAAGTCGTCCAGGTGCTCGGAGAGCGCAATCTGCTTTTGCTCAATCTGCTCGTAGACGCCGTTTTCCGGCTCGAGCCTGCCCCAGAAGCCGAAGCGGTTGAAGAAGTCGGCGCAGCTCTTGCGCGTCGCCTCCGGGACGCGCTCAAACGCGCTGCGTATGCGGTGGTAAAGCTCCTTTTCGCCGAGCGCGCCTATCTCGTCGGCGAGGGAATAGAAATTTTTGTCAAACTGATTCATCACATCACCCCTATCAATATAGGGGCGGCGCGGCAAAAAAATTCCGCCCGGAGTTTTCCGGGCGGAGATCATCAGTTTTGCGCGAGGCGGGCGAGGACGTCCTTGACCAGCTCCCAGCAGCGCCCGAATGAGTCGAGCGGCATCTCCTCCTGCGGGGTGTGCACGCCGCGGAGCGTGGGGCCGATGGCGACGGCGTCCAGCCCCGGGAGCGCCTCGGAGAAGAGGCCGCACTCAAGTCCCGCGTGCAGCGCCTCGAAGCGCATGTGCTCGCCTGTGAGCGCGAGCCAGGCTTCGTCGACGACCTCGCGCAGGCGCGACTCGGGCGTGTAGCTCCAGCCGGGGTAGCGCCCGTGTATGGAGCTATCAAATCCGAAGGCCCCGGCGAGCAGGGCGAGGCGCGACTGCGTGTCGTCCTGAATCGACTGCACGGAGCTGCGCGGGGTGAAGACGATTTTCATTTCGCCGCCGGAGCAGTCGGCAACGCCGAGGTTCACCGAGGCGACGACGAAGCCGCCGCGGCGCATATCGCGCCGCAGCACGCCGTGCATGCCGAGGGAGAGGACGGCGAGAAAGCGCATGGCGTCGCCGGAGGGGACGGCCTGCGCCGGGGCGGGGCAGGGGGCTATGTCGATTTCAAGTCCCGGCTCGCCCTCCGCGTACTCGGCGCGGATGGCGTCCGCCAGAGCCTCAAGGCGCTGCCGCGCCTCCGCGGCGCTGCGCTCGTCGGGGAGGACGAGCTCGGCGGAAGCCTCGCGGGCGATGGCGTTGTCGCGCCCGCCGCCGGTGAAGGAGGCAAGGCGCGCGCCGGGCGTCTCCATGGCGGCGAGGGCGAGGCGGGCGGCGAGCTTGATCGCGTTGCCGCGCTCCTTGTCTATGTCCATGCCGGAGTGGCCGCCGAGCAGGCCGCGGATAGCGGCGCGGATGGCGCAGCCGCGCGCGGCCTCCGGCGCGTAGGCGGAGCGCATCTCGAAGCGCAGGCCGCCAGCGCAGCTCACCGTGGCCATGCCCTCCTCCTCGGAGTCGAGGTTAATCATGGTTCTGGCGGTGATTTTGGATTTGTCGAGGCCGCTCGCCCCGGCGAGGCCGGTCTCCTCCTGCGTGGTGAACACGCACTCGAGCGGCGGATGGACGAGGCCGTCGTCGTCGAGGGCGGCGAGCATGATGGCGACGGCGGCGCCGTTGTCGGCGCCGAGGGTGGTGCCGTTCGCGCGGACGACGCCGTTTTCAACTATGAGTTCAATTCCGTCGCGCTCAAAGTCGTGCTCGACCCCGGCGGACTTCTCGCAGACCATATCGAGGTGGCCCTGGAGCATGACGGGGGCGCAGCCCTCCGCGCCGGGCGAGGCGGGCTTGCGGACGATGATGTTGTGCAGCCCGTCGGTGGAAAAGTCGAGGCCGCGGCTGCGGGCGAAGTCGGCTATGTGGGCGCAGACGGCGGCCTCGTTGCCGGAGCCGCGCGGGATGGCGCTTATCTCCTCAAAAAAGCGAAACGGGGCCGCGCTGCGGCTGTCACTGTTGTTCACAAGAATTCCTCCCAAAGCGTGATGCCGCGCGTCTGAGCGCCCGGCGCTCACCATTATAGCACCGCCCTCGCGGCGCGGCAAGGCGCAAAAAAAGAGCTTCCCGTTTGGGAAGCTCTTTTTTGCTTGGTTTAGAAGGTCTCGATGAATCTCATCAGCATAGTCGCGACCTGCGCTCTGGTGGCGGTGCCCTGAGGCTGGAGGGTAGTGTCGGTCACGCCGTTCATAAGTCCCGCGCCGACCGCCCAGTTCATTGCGGAGACGGCGTAGTCGGAAACGCTCTCGGCGTCGTCGAAGCCGGTGAGGTTCTCCGCGAGGTTCACGGCGTCAAGCCCCTTGTACTGAGCGTAGCGGTAGAGGATGGCCGCGAGCTGCTCGCGGGTGATGGCGTCGTTCGGCGCGAACACGCCGTCGCCGTAGCCGTTCACGATCTCGTTCGCCGCCGCCCAGGTAATCGCGTCGGTGTACCACATGTCGGTGCCGATATCGTCAAAGGCAACGCCGGTGACGCTCGGCTCGCCCTCGAGGCGGTACAGCAGAGTCGCCATCATGCCGCGGGTGAGGGTGGCGTTGGGGGCGAACTCGTCGTCCGCGACGCCGTTCATAAGCTCGTTCTCATAGGCGTAGACAACCGCGTCATAGAACCAGTCGTCGACGTCGACATCGTCGAAGGGCAGACCGCTCTCGACCTCGCCGTCCTCGTTCACGAAGGTGGCCTCAACGGTGACGGCAGAGCCGGGCATGGTGAAGCTGTACTCGGTCTCGCTGCGCTTGTTGAGGCTCAGCTCGTTTCCGCTCGCGTCGGTGACGGTGAGCTCGTCGAGGGCATAGCCCTCGTCGGCGCTGACCTTGACGGTGATGGTCAGTCCCTTGGACGCGCTGGACGGGGTGGCGGTGACAGTGCCGCCCGCGGTCTTGCTGACGGTCACCTTGTAGCTCGCCGAGCTGCTGCTGCGGACGTACTTGAAGTCGGTGGTGCCGTTTGCGGGGATGGTGACGGTCTTGCCGTTGATGGTGGCGGTGATGGCGGAGCCGGTTTCATTCTTGAGCGTGACGGTGCGGCTGCTGCCGGACATGGAGGCGGTGAGGCCGGTCTTGAGGACGGTGACGGTGTCGCCGTCAGCGGCCTCGGCGAGAGCCTCGCTCAGAGTGGCGTAGCCTATGCCGTTCAGCTCGGCTTCGGCCTCGTTATTCGTCATGACAGTGAAGCTGCTGAAGCCGTGGGGGTTCGTGAAGTACACTCCGCTCAGGTCGAAGCTGCCGGTGTAGTAGTAGGTGCGTCTGCCGTCCTTGACGTGCTTGATGTAGAGGTCACTGCCTGAGGTGAAGCCTGCGGGCAGCGGTATGGTGATGCTCACGGGATTGACAATCTCAAGCTCCTCGGGCTCGCCAACCTGCGCGGCGTTGACGGTTTTGCCGCCCTCCGCCTCGAGCACTATGTCGTCCTTGTTGGTGGTCGCCACGGTGCGGTACATCGCCTTGATGTCGAAGCTGACGGACTTGTTGGTGCCGTCGGTGCTCACGCCGGTGATTTTGATGTCCATGTAGGGCTGGATGACGATGGTGACATTCTGGCCGCTGGTGTCGACATTGGCTTTGTCGAGCGCGTCGACGACCTCCTGACTCTCGGAGGTGAGGGTGTTCTTGTTTGCGACGGTATTGGCCGCGGCAATCATCTTATCCTCTTCGATGCTGGGGGGAGTGCTGGGAGAGGGCTCGGCGAACATATCCTCAACATCTTTGAGGAGGTTGGCCTCCTTGCTGCCGGCCTCGTAGTCGGGAGCCTCGGTCTTGACCTCAGGGGCGGCGGCGACGACCTCGGCGGCCGCCTCGGTCTTGTCGGCGATGGTGTAGTTGTAGATGCCGTTGTCGGCCTCGACTACGACCTTTTTGTCGGCGAGGTAGGAGGCGTCGGGGCTGGTGGTGAAGTAGCCGCCGGAGATGACCTGCTTGTTAAGTGCGGTGGTGATGTTCACGTCGCCCTTGGAGGCGTTGCCCTGATAGCTGCCGCCCTTGATATCGAGGGTGGCGAAGCTCGCTGCGGCGGCGGGCTTGTCCTGACCCTCATTATCTTTACCGACGGCGATGCCCTCGTAGAGCGCGTAGCCGTTGTCGCTGATGAAGGTGCCGCCGGTGACGGTGACTTTAGTCTCCTTGGCGTAGCCGTCGTTACTGGTGATGCTCAGGGCGGCGCCGGTGTTCTCGGAGCCGTTGCCGTTGGCAGCGGCGGGGTCGGCGAAGTCGCCGGTGGAGTGGTAGGTGCCGCCGGTGATGTTGAAGATACCGGACTTGATGGAGAGCGCGTCAGGCGCGGTGATGTCACCCGCCATGTTCCAGACAGCGTAGCCCGCGGCGTAGATGCCGTTGCCGAGGGAGCTGATGCTGCTGGTAGCGCCGAGGGTTATCTTGGGCACGTTGCCGGTCATATCCTTGTTCTGACCATTGATGTAGACACCGTGTCCGCCGTCGCCGTTGATGTCTCTGAGAGAGTTTATCTTGCCGTTCACGGTGACGTTCACGCCGTAGGCGTGGGACTTGCCGCCGATATCTTTGTTGGCGTTTATGAAGATGCCGGCCCAGCCCTCGAGGGTGACGTTCTCGTCCACGGTGACTACGCTGTAATCGGGGATGTTTGTGAGGGAACCATTTATCAGGACGGGGGCGTAGTAGCGATATTCCTCGTATACCTTACCGCTGCCGGTGAGATGCAGCTTGCCGCCGGCCACCTTAAACTCGCTGTTCGCGGCGAAGCCGATGTCGAAGCCGTTGAGGTCGACGGTGAGGGATTTGCCGTTGCTCAGGGTAATCATGCTCTGGCCGGTGACATCGCGCATGAGCGTGACGGTCTGGTCGGCGATCGCCTTATCGATGGCGGCGGAGAGGGAGTTGTAATAGGTCTCGCCAATGGCCGCGACCGCGGTCTCGGCGGTGAGCTCGACGACGGTGTAGCTGCCGTCGGCGTTCGGCTTGGCGACCAGCGTGTCCGCTATGTAGGCGGTGGGGTCGGCGTCGTAGGTACCGGCGGTGATGGTGAGAGAGCCGTTTTCGCTGATTCTGATGTTCTCGAGGCCGGTGAGGGTGATGTTCTTGTCGAAGGTGACGGCGCGTTCGAGGGTGACGTCGTTCATCACGGTGACGACGCTGCCGTCATTCATGTTGGAGACGGCTGTGGCGAAGTTCTCATAGTATTTGCCGTCGACCACGGCGGCAATTTTCGTCTTGTCCATGGCCGTCCAGCCGGTGTCCTCCTTGACGGCTATGTACTTGTCTTCGGCGTAAGTGGTGACATAGTTCGTGCCGCTGGAATCAGCGCCGAGGAGGCTCAGATTGTTGGTCGCCTCGTCGGAGGAGTTGTTGGTGAAACCGATGACCTCAAGAGTGGCGGTGGAGGCAATGCCGCCCCAACCGTTCACCTGTCCGACCGAACCCTTGGCGGTAATTTTGCCGGTGTTGGAGCAGTTGTAGACATAGATGCTGTCATCAGAACCGCTGGCGGTGCCGAACATGCTGCCTATATTGTAGCCATAGGAGCCGCCGATGTTGGCCTCGCTGCGGCAGTTGATGAAGTAGACGGGGACATTGCCAGCCGAATCTTTGCCGTTATAGCCGA
>CALWXY010000079.1 GCA_944385595.1 uncultured Oscillospiraceae bacterium | reverse complement strand
AATATACAGTATATCTCAAGATTCACTCTTTTGCAACGGAAACAAGGCGGATTTCGTCTTTTTCGGCTGCGTCGCCGACGACTTTGAGCCTAAGCCCCGCTATGCGGCGGATTTCCTCCGCGTTTTTGCGGTGCTGCCCCACCATGACGGAGACGCGCGACGGGTGCACCGCCACCGTCGCCGTGCCGGGGCCGCGATACGGCTCCAGCATAGGCAGCAGCCGCTCGAGGTATATGCGCGAGAGCACCAGCTCGCCCAGCGCGGGGTGGTAAGCTCCCCCCACAGCCGAGCCGCCCGACAGCTCCTCCGTCGGGTTCAGGCCCAGCCTTATGACAGGTATGCCCGCCTCATTGAAAACCGGCACTATTTTCGCGCAGACCGCCACGGCGTCGTCCACCGTGTGCTCGCGGTACTCGCCGCGCAGCCACATCTCGTATAGCGCCGTGTCGCGCACTATGACAGTCGGGTATATGCGCACTCCGTCCGGATTGAGAGCCGCTATTCGCCGCGCCGTCTCGATATCGCGCTCCGGCGTCGAGCCGGGCAGGCCGGTCATCATCTGGAGTATGAGCGAAAAGCCGCGCTCTTTTATCAGCGCGGCGGCTCTCACCGTATCCTCCGCCGTGTGGCCGCGGTTTGTGAGTTCCAGCACCTCGTCGTCCATCGACTGGCTGCCCAGCTCTACGACGGTCACGCCGTAGCGCTCCAGTCTGTCAAGCCGCTCGCCGTCTATGGCGTCCGGCCTCGTGGAGAGGCGGATGGACGAGACCTCGCCGCTCTCGATAAATGTGTACGCGGCCTCCAGCAGCTCTGTCTGCTGCACGGCAGGTATGGCGGTGAAGCTGCCGCCATAGAAGGCTATCTGCGGCCTTGATTTACACGGCAGCTTCTCAAGAGCCGAGCGGGTCTCCCGCTCGACATCCTGCGCCGTGGCAGGCAAAAGGCTGCCTGAGATGCGTCTCTGATTGCAGAAGACGCAGTCCATCGGGCAGCCGGTGTGCGGTATGAAAATGGGGATGATGCTGCTCATCTCTTCAGCTCCTCAAGAGCGCGGCAGGCGGCGGCCTGCTCGGCCTCCTTCTTGCTGCGGCCCTCGCCCTCGCCTATGGCGACGCCGTTGAGCGTCACCCTCGCTGTGAAGGTCTTGCAGTGGTCGGGGCCCGACTCGCCGACAAGCTCATAGGCCAGGACCTGGCCGCTGCGGCGCTGCACAAGCTCCTGCAGCTCGGTCTTGTGGTCTCCGCTCGCGGCGTGCGCGCCGGGGTCGAGGTCGGAGAGAATCATGCGCGAGATGAACCCCGTCGCGACGTCCATGCCGCCGTCGAGGTACATGGCGGCGATGACGGCCTCCACACAGTCAGCCAGTATGGACTGGCGCTCGCGTCCGCCCGTCATCTCCTCGCCGCGGCCGAGCATGAGGTATTTGCCGAGGCCGAGCCTCTGCGCCACGGAATAGAGGCTCTGCTCGCATACGAGCTCCGCCCGCAGGCGCGTCATGCGCCCCTCGGGCATACCGGGGAAGCTGAGAAACAGATGGCGCGCTACCGCGAGCCCCAGCACGCTGTCGCCCAGAAACTCAAGCCTCTCGTTGCACTCGAGGCCGAGCTGCCTGTTCTCGTTCGCATATGAGCTGTGCACCATTGCGCGCCCGAGCAGGGCGCGGTCCTTGAATTCGTAGCCGAGCTTTTTTTCGAGCTCTCTCACTCTAAGACGCCCCCTTAATCCAGAGCGTCGAGATATTTGAGTATATAATCGACTACGTCGCCCACAGTGTCGAGCGCCTTGACCTCGGCCATCATGGCCGCTCTGGCGTCCTTATCCTCGGGCATGGTGATGTCAAACTCCTCCTCGCAGGCGAAAATCAGCTCGGCGAGGTCGACCGAGTCGATAGCGAGCTCGTCATACAGCGAGGACTCCTCTTTTATATCCTCCACGTCGGTTATATCGGCGATGAGGTCTCTGACCGTCTCGAAAACTGCTGTTCTGTCCATATTCAGCGCTGCTCCTTTCGGCAATTCATGTATGACAATAATAGCACAAGAGGTGGGGCTGTCAAGCCTCTTTGGCGACTTTCATCTCGCCGGCGTGTCGCTCTATCTCGCCTATGACGTCGGCCTCGACGAAGCCAATGGCCTGCTTTATCGCACTGCGGAAGGCTCTGGCGTTGCTGCTGCCGTGGGCCTTGACCACGGTCTTCTGAAGTCCCAGCATAATCGTGCCGCCTACCTCGCTGACGTCGACCCTGCCTTTCAGCTCAGACATTCTGTCCTTGAGTAGCAGCGCGCCGAGCTTGCTCTTCGTGCTCGACATGAATGCGCCCTTCAGCTCCTTGAGCAGAAACAGCGCCGTGCCCTCAATTGTCTTGAGAAAGATATTGCCGGTGAATCCGTCGCTCACCAGCACGTCCGCTCCGCCGAGCACGGCCTCGCGCGCCTCGATATTTCCTATGAAATTGATGCGGCCAGCCTCGCCCGCGGCTTTGAGCGCCTTATAGGCCTCTATGCGCTCCGGCGTGCCCTTGCACTCCTCCACGCCTATGTTGAGCAGCGCCACGCGGGGGCGCTCTATGCCCATTATGCGCTCGGCGTAGAACGAGCCCATATAGGCGAACTGGAGGAAATACTCCGACGTGCACTCCACGTTCGCGCCGCAGTCTATGAGCAGTATTCCTTTCCCGGCAGACGGCACCACCGGCGCGAGCGCCGCGCGGCGTATGCCGCGGACGCGGCGCACCGTCACCGTCGCGCCGCCGAGCAGCGCACCCGTGCTGCCCGCGGAGACGAAGGCGTCGCCCTCGCCGTTTGCGAGCATACGCAGGCCCACGGCCATCGAGCTGTCGCGCTTGAGGCGGACGGCGGTGGTCGGGTCGTCCTCCATTGTGATGACCTCGGTGGTCGGAACCAGCTTTATACGCTCCCCATCCGCCTCTGAGCCGCACTCGCCGAGGCAGCGGCCTATCGCGGCGGGGTCGCCCACCAGAGTGAGCTCTATGCCGAACTCCTTTGCGGCATCGACCGCGCCCTGTACGGCCGCGCCGGGCGCGTTATCGCCGCCCATGGCGTCGACTATTATCCTCATTTGAAGCTCCCTCCATTCACTATCCCGTCTATGATATCCAGCGAGCGCTTGGATATCTCGAGATTTTTGTTTCTCTTACCCTTCACCTTGTAGCCGAGCGGGGCGATGATGCCGAAGTTAATGTTCATCGGCTGAAAATCCCCGACGCTGCCGCCGGATATGTAAAGCCCCAGCGCGCCGATTGCCGTCTCCGCCGGGAAATCCAGCGGCGGAAGATTGCGCAGGCGCGCGGCGGTCTCGAGTCCCACCAGCATGCCCGACGCACACGACTCGACGTAGCCCTCCACGCCGGTCATCTGTCCGGCGAAGGCTATGCGCGGGTCGCTGCGCAGTCTGTAATATCTGTCGAGCAGCTCCGGCGAGCGGAGATAGGTATTGCAGAC
>CALWXY010000078.1 GCA_944385595.1 uncultured Oscillospiraceae bacterium | reverse complement strand
TCGGCGTCGATGATGTTCAGCCCAAGCTCGCGGGCGTCGAGGAACTGGTCGTAATTCACGTCGGCGGTGACCAGCGTGTCGCAGCCGTGGCGGCGCGCGTCGCCAATCATGCTGCCGCCGGAGCCGCCGCAAACGGCGACGCGGCGCACGGGTATGCCGGCGTCGTGGTAGCGCAGCCCGTTGCAGCCAAGGCTGCTTTTGACTTTTCCGAGAAAGCTCTCCATGCTCTCCGGCTCCGCCAGCTCGCCCCAGCGGCCGCAGCCGTAGGCCGTGCCGTTGGGCAGGGTCTTCTCCGGCTCGAGTATGCCGCGGCTCTCTATGCCGAGGCGCTGCATCAGCGCGTCGTTCACCCCGCCGAGGGCGCAGTCGAGATTCGTGTGCAGGCATATGGCCGCGATTCCCGCCGACAGCAGGCGCACCAGTCTCGCGCCCTCGACGGTTCTGTCCGTGGCCGTCTTGAGCTGGAAGAACATCGGGTGGTGCGAGAGTATCAGCTGCGCGCCCAGCTCCTTTGCCTCGTCTATGACGTCCGAGGTGATATCGAGCGCAACAAGCGCGCGGCTCACCTCCCAATCGCCGCTTCCGGCGAGGAAGCCGACGTTGTCGAAGTCCATTTTCATCTCATTCGGGACTTTCTGCTCAAAATATTCCGCTATCTGCGCTACCTTGTACAAAGTCATCACCTCTGGTCAATATCTCATTTATACCCGCGGCGGCCTCGCGATATTCCCGAAGCCGCTCCGTATCCTCCGGTCTCGCCGAGCGCTCCAGCGCGAGGCTTATGCGCTCGAGCTTGCGCGACACATCGCGCAGGTATTCGCCGAACAGCTCACGGCTGCGCTGCAGCCGGGCCTCGCCGACGTACAGCTCCGCCGTATCCGGCACCGGCGCGCTTCCGCCGCGCGCCGTCATCACCATATAGATGCGCCCGGCGTCGCGCACGAGGTACTCGCCGTCTATGCGGTATCCGTTTTCGTACAGCCACCGGCGCAGCTCCGGCAGCTTCGACTGAGGCTGGAGTATGAGCCGCGCGCCGCGCTTCGTCCACGGCGCGGCGGCGAGTATGCCAGCCATGGTCTCCCCGCCCATGCCGGCTATGACTATCTCGTCGGCCTCGTCCGGCGCGACGAGCGCGAGGCCGTCGCACAGCACGATCCTCATCCTGTCGAGAACGCCGGCGCTGCGCGCGTGCTCCGCAGCGCTTGAGAGCGGGCCGCGGTTTATATCCGTCGCGACCGCGGAGCGGATTTTCCCCGCGAGCAGCAGCGCCGTCGGCAGGTAGGCGTGGTCGGTGCCGACGTCGGCGAGCGAAACGCCCGGCGTCACCAGCGAGGCTATCAGCCCCAGCCGGGGCGAGAGCTGCGTCAGTTCCATAATTCCTCCCAAACGAAAGAAAGCCGGTGCCCCGGCTTTCTTTTCCATATCAGCCCAGCTGGGCGATGAACGCGTTAAGGCTCTTGATGAACTCGTCGGCGTTGACGCCGTGGACCTCGCAGGCCTCCTCGACGGTCTCGCCGCTGGCCATGGCGCAGCCCATGCAGTGCATGCCTATTGCCTGGAACATCACGAATGCCTGGGGCGCCTCCTCGATGATATCGGCAATGATGGTATCTTTATTGACTTCAATCATTTGATTACCTCCATAAGTTCTCTGAGTCCTATACATTATACCCGCTTATTTCCCCGATTTCAACACCATTTTTCCGGTGGGAATACGCGCAAAAAAACACAGGGGCAAAGCCCCTGTGTTTTTTAACGGTATTTTAGCGGCCTTCCTTCATCTTGGCGAAGCAGTCGCTGCAGTAGACAGGTCTGTCGCTCTTCGGCTCGAAGGGAACTTTGGCCTCGCCGCCGCAGGCGGCGCAGGTGGCGGTGAAGTACTCGCGGGGGCCGCGGGCAGCGTTCTTGCGGGCGTCACGGCAGGCCTTGCAGCGCTGCGGGTCGTGCTGGAAGCCGCGCTCGGCGTAAAACTCCTGCTCGCCGGCAGTGAACACGAACTCTTTGCCGCACTCTTTGCAGATTAGGGTCTTGTCTTCGTACATTTTAAATCCTCTCTTTTACAGAATTTCCCCAAGGGGACTTATTTGCGAACAGCTTTAGCTGTCATCGCTGAGGTTTGGCTGCCGCGCCAGTTTGCGCCGGATGCGCTGCACAGCGTTGTCGATGGATTTCACCGATTTGCCCGTATGCTCGGCCATCTCCTGATATGACCATCCTTCGAGGTACAGGCTGAGTATTTGATTTTCCAGCTTTGACAAACACTGTGAAAACGCTGATACAATCTCCGACCGGCTCTCTCTGGCGAGAACCTGCTCCTCCGGGACGCGGGTGTTTAGAAACTGCGTTCCGGCAAGCTGTGCATGACTGTCTTCAGAGAGGACTTCGTCAAGCGACACACCGTCGTTAAGCGGTATGTGCTTCAGGCTTGAGGCAGATTTAACCGCGGAAATGAGCCTGCGCTTTATGCAGAGCTCGGCAAAGGTTTTAAAGCTGGCGTTTAGCTTTGGGTCATAATCCCGGATGGCGGACAGAAGCCCCATCATGCCCTCCTGGATAAGATCCTCGCTATCGCCTCCTGAGAGAAACAACGGACGGGCGCAGCGCCGCACCAAACGGTTATACCGCTTGACCAGCTGCTCCTCCGCCGCGCTGTCACCCTGCTCGGCCATCTTCAGTAGCTTGTCATCGTTTGCAGATAGATAATCCATAATTTCCTATCAAATATTTATGTGCAGATTATAGTGCTTTTCACGGCTAAAGTCAAGACAATTTGTAATATTTCTTTAAAAATTGCCCTGTAGGCGGCGAGGATATTGTCAATTTGTGGAAATAATTAGGGCTATTTTGTCAATTCTTCAATCAGTTCGCAGAGCGAGGCGGCGCAGCTGTGCGCCAGCTCGTCGGTTCCCGCCTCAATCATAACTCTTATGAGAGGCTCCGTGCCAGACGGCCTCACGAGTATCCTGCCGTGCGAACCGAGGCTGTTCTCCAGCTCCGATATGCGCCCGGCGAGACGGGCGTCTGCCATAACCGCCTCTTTGGCCGGATTGCCGCCCGCTATACGGACGTTCTCAAGCACCTGCGGGAAGCTCGGTATCTCCGCCACCAGCTCGGACACCTTGCGTCCGCTGCTGCTGAGCAGGCTCAGGAATTTCACCGCCGCGAGCTGCCCGTCGCCTGTGGTGGCGTCGTCCAGGAAGATGATATGGCCGGACTGCTCGCCGCCGAGGTTATAATCCTTCTCAAGCATGCGCTCGAGGACATATCTGTCGCCCACGGTCGTGCACTCGACATTCAGCCCGCGGCTGGAGGTGTACTCGTGGAAGCCGAGGTTAGACATGACCGTCGCCACTATGGTATTGCTCTTCAGGCGGCCGCGGCGCATCATGTCGACGCCGCAGATGGCCATCTGCTTGTCGCCGTCGACCACGCCGCCCTTCTCGTCGACTATTATGCAGCGGTCTGCGTCGCCGTCGAAGGCTATGCCGACGTCGTAGCCGCCGGCGACGACCATGCGGCTCAGGTACTCCGGCGAGGTGGAGCCGCACTCGTCGTTGATGTTCACGCCGTCGGGCTGATCCTTTATCAGCTCCAGCTCTATATCGAAGCTGCCGAATATGGCGGCGGCGGTGCGGCTGGCGGCGCCGTTGGCGCAGTCGATTATGACTTTGAGTCCCTTTATCTCACTATCGGCGCAGCCCACTATATGCTCTATGTATCCGCCGACCATCTGCTCGCTGTGGCGGCCGACGTTGCCTATGCCGTCGTAGGTCTTGAGCGTCAGCTCCTCGGGGTGGTCGATGTAGTACTCTATCTCGTTCTCTATATCGTCCGAGAGCTTGAAGCCGTTGGTGTTGAATATCTTTATGCCGTTGTGCTCATACGGGTTGTGCGAGGCGGATATAACCACGCCCGCGTCGGCCCCGTGCTCATTCGTGATGTAGGCAACTGCCGGCGTCGGTATGACGCCGAGGCTGATCACATCCGCGCCCGCCGAGCAGAGGCCCGCGGTGATTGCGGCCTCGAGCATATCGCCGGATATGCGGGTGTCCTTTCCTATGGTGAAGAGGGGCTTGCCCTCGGTCTTTTTGGACAGCACGGCTGCCGCCGCCTGCCCCACTCTGAATGCCAGCGAGGCGTCGAGCTCCTCGTTGGCCACGCCGCGTATTCCGTCGGTGCCAAAGTATTTTCCCACTTGAATTCCTCCGATTTCAGTCTTCTATGCTCTGCTGTCCATAATATTCTATTCCGAGGTGCTCATAAGCTTTCCTCGTCACGCAGCGCCCGCGCGGCGTTCTGGTGAGGAAGCCCTGCTGCAGCAGATACGGCTCGTACACGTCCTCAAGCGTGACGGCCTCCTCGTTTATGGTCGCGGCCAGGGTCTCAAGTCCGACAGGGCCGCCTTTGTAGAACTCGATTATGCTTCTCAGCATGAGTCTGTCGATATTGTCGAGACCCTTGGCGTCGACCTCGAGCCTTGTGAGCGCGGCGTCGGCCACCGGGCGGGTAATCACGCCGTCGGCCTCGACCTGCGCGAAGTCGCGCACGCGGCGCAGCATACGGTTTGCAATTCGGGGCGTGCCGCGCGAGCGCGAGGCTATCTCCCATGCGCCCTCCGGCTCTATCTCTATGCCGAGTATGCCCGCGCTGCGTCGCACGATGTCCGCAAGCTCGGCGGGCGTATACAGCTCAAGCCGGAGCGTCACGCCGAAGCGGTCGCGCAGCGGGGCGGTGAGCTGGCCGGAGCGGGTGGTCGCGCCGATGAGGGTGAAGTGCGGCAGATCCAGTCTTATGGAGTTGGCCGAGGGACCCTTACCTATAATAATATCTATCGCGTAGTCCTCCATGGCGGGGTAGAGTATCTCCTCCACCGCCCTATCGAGCCTGTGAATCTCGTCGACAAAGAGGATGTCGTTCTCCTGGAGGTTCGTGAGCAGCGCGGCGAGGTCGCCGGGCTTCTCGATGGTGGGGCCGGAGGTGACGCGCATGTTGACGCACATCTCGTTTGCGATGACGGAGGCGAGCGTCGTCTTACCGAGGCCCGGGGGGCCGTGGAGCAGGACGTGATCCAGCGGCTCGCCGCGCATTTTGGCGGCCTTGATGAACACCGAGAGGTTCTCCTTGGCCTTGGTCTGGCCTATGTATTCCGAAAGGGTGCGCGGGCGGAGCGAGCCCTCGTTCGAGTCCTCCGGCAGCATACTGGTGCGGGTGACGGCCTGCTCGGCCTCACCGCCGGAATAGCTTATACTCATTCAAACACCTCCTACTGGCGGAGCAGCAGCTTCAGCGCCTGGCGTATCACATCCTCGAGGCTGAGGCTCTCGAGGTCAATCTGCTTGAGGGCGGCGGCTATCTCCGCGCTGCCGTAGCCCAGCACGGTGAGGGCGGCGGTTGCGTCGCCGAGCTTGGAGCCCTGCGCCAGCGCCGCGGCGGGGGCGGGCGCGTCCCGGAACGATATCTCGCCGACGTCCTTGGCGAGCTTGTCCTTGAGCTCGAGTATGATGCGCTGCGCGAGCTTTTTGCCGACGCCCGGCGCCGCCGTGAGCGTCTTGTCGTCGCCGGCGATGACGGCCATGGCCAGCGCCTCCGGCGTCGTGGCCGAGAGTATGGAGAGCGCCGCCTTCGGCCCCACGCCAGAGACGCCGAGCAGCAGCTCGAAGCTGCGTTTCTCATTCAGCGAGGCGAAGCCGTAGATGTCGAAGGCGTCCTCGCGTATATTGCAATAGGTATAGAGCCTGGCCTTTTCGCCGCGCTTGAGGCGCGAGAGCGTATACGCCGTCGTATTCACGGCAAAGCCGACTCCGCCGCAGTCGACCACGGCGACGCCCGGCTCCATTTCGGTAATTTTTCCCTCTAAATAGTAGAACAAGGGTTCTGTCCTCCTTCGAGATTGAGGCGGGATGTGAAGCTGCGCGCGTGGCAGAGCGCTATAGCCAGCGCGTCGGCTGCGTCGTCTGGCTTCGGGGCCTGCTCCATATGCAGCAGACGGCGCACCAAGTCGATGACCTGCCGTTTCTCCGCGCGGCCGTAGCCGACGACGGCCTGCTTCACCTGCAGCGGGGTGTATTCGTAGATTTTGACGCCCGCCCTGTAGCACGCGAGCAGTATGACTCCCCTGCCCTGCGCCACCGATATGCCGGTTGTGATATTGGTATTGAAAAACAGCTCCTCTATGGCCACCGCCTCGGGGTTGAAGAGGCGTATGAGCTCCTCGATGTCGCTGTATATTCTGTCGAGGCGGCTGGAGAGGCTCGTGCCCGCCGGCGTCGTCACTACGCCGCAGCTCACGAGGGTCTGGCGGCTGCCGATTGAGTCCACAACTCCGAATCCGACTGTGGCTATGCCGGGGTCTATTCCCAGAATTCTCATCAAAAGCTCCGTTTCCGTGCGAAGGGATTACATATCAATCTTGGCTATTATATCATGTACATCAACACATTTACAACAACAATTATACATTGTCAATCATTCTGCGAGAACCGTCTCCCCCCCTCGCGCTCCCCCGCTGCTCTATTATTTAACGCCAAAAAAGACGCAGGGCACCGTCTATCGCCTAGGCCGCCGGGCGTTTTGCGTGCAAAACGCCGCTCCGCCCGAAAGCTCGCTTTCGGCGGCGGCCGATTTTATGCGAGGCGGGCCTTGCCCCCTCGCGCTCCCCCGCTGCTCTATTATTTAAAGCCAAAAAAGACGCAGGGCACCGTCTATCGCACGGTGCCCTGCACTCTATAAGGGAAGGTCAGAAGATTTCCGGTTCAGGCTCGCGGGTGCGCCTTGTTGTAGACGTCCGTGAGCTGTTTCTTGACGAGCTGTGAATATATCTGCGTCGAGCTTATATCGGCGTGGCCCAGCATCTCCTGTATGGAGCGGAGGTCGGCTCCGTTCTCAAGCAGATGGGTCGCGAAAGAGTGGCGCAGAGTGTGCGGCGTGATGGGCTTTTCGATGCCCGCCTTGGCCTGGTAGGACTTGATGAGCTTCCAGAAGCCCTGGCGCGACATGCGCTCGCCGCTCACGTTCACGAACAGCGACTGCTCGTCCTCGCTCGCTATCATCTGCGGGCGGACGAAGCGGATATACTCCGTCAGCGCGTGGATGGCCGCCGGGTAGAGCGGGATGGCCCGGCTCTTGTCCTTGCTGTGGCAGGTGATGAGCCCCGCCGTGAGGTTCACGTCGTCGACATTGAGGTCGATGAGCTCGCTCACTCGTATGCCGGTTGCGTACAGCGTCTCGAGCATGGCGCAGTCGCGGTAGCCCTTGGCGTCGTTCCGCTCGGGCTGCGACAGCAGCAGCTCGACCTCTTTATTGGTGAGTATCTGGGGCAGCTTGTGCGCCGCCTTGTCCGGCGAGATTTTCGCCGCCGGGTTTTTGGCGAGCAGGCCGCTCATGACGCAGTGTGAATAGAAGCCCTTTATCGAGGCCAGCGAGCGCGAGACCGTGGCCGTCGACTTGCCGGCATTTTTCATCCAGCTCATGTAGTTGGCGATGTCGCTCTCGGCGACCTCCGCAAACGAGCTGTCGAGATTGGTGCCGACGTACGAGGCGAACTGCTTCAAATCCCGCATGTATGAGGAGACCGTATTCTCCGACGACTTCTTCTCGTCGCGCAGGTAGGTCTCGTATTTTTCAAGAAGTGCGGCGTCAGACAAAAACCGTCCCCCCCTTTGCCGTCAACTGATGAGAACCGCCGCCAGCCATGGCAGAAGCGTAGTCTCGAGTATTGCCGCCGGGATCAGCGAACCCAGGCATATCAGCGCTCTGCGCGCCGCGGCTGAGCTGGCCGCGCGCTGTCTCAGGCCGAATCTGAGTGAAAACAGGCGGCTTGAGGCGTTGATTGAGTCTCCCGCGAGCACCAGCAAACCCGGCACGGTTATGAGGGCCGGTATGCCCAGGACTATTGCGGAGAGAGCCGCGCCGCCCGCGGGATAGTCAATCATCACGGCGGCTGAGGCGCAGGTGAGTGCAAATCCCCTGTAGCCCAGCACTGCCGGTATGACGGCGGCGCCTATATATGATGTGGAGAGCAGAGCGACTAATATATGATATCTGGAGCATTTCCAGTAGGCGGTCAAAAACGGGACTCCGGAGCCGGAAAACACGGCTGCGTCGCCATAGCCTCTGATGGTCTCCACCGGCGTGCGCGGTATGACCAGCAGCGCCAGGACAATTCCGGCCATCAGAGACAGGGCCGGCAGCGGGAGGCGGAGGCCGCCGTCTCGCCTTAAACCGGCATATTTGAACAGGTATCTCTTCAATCGGCCCCTCCCCAAGGGCAGGCAAAGACGGGGACGGCAAGTCAATTTACATAACACTAACGTATGAACAATATAATACAAATCCCCCGGCTTATCAAGTCTTTTGTCCGAAATATTTGATTTTTGTTCATTATGTATAGATATTATGTAAATTATGTTATGTAAACTTAGGCAACCCCCGCGCCCTGAAACCCTTGAAAATACTATAAAATATCCAGATTTAGTGCGATTACAATTTGTATATCACAATATATTGGTAATCACTTTTGCGTTATGTCAACTTCTTTCGGTGATTACTTTTTGTATACCCTTTTCGGCCGGAACGGGCGTTTTTGTTCTTTTTGCCAGTTGATATAACGCCCCCGAAGGCGCCGCCCGCCAGGGCGCATATGGCCGTGCGCAGCCAATCGAGCCCGAAGCTGTCGGCTCCCGAGCATGCCGCCCCTGTCAATGTGAAGAGGACGAGGAAGCAGGCCCCGCCCGCGAGACCCCGCAATATGGCCCTCCCCTCCCCTCTCGGCATGGCGGCGCCCGCCGCGGCTCCGCCCAGCATGGCGGCGCCCAGCACCAGCTCCCCGCTCACGTCCTCCGGCAGCCTGCCCTGCCATATTCCCACCGCGCAAACCGCGAGCGCGGCCAGCGACGCCAGCGCGCCCGTCAGCGCGGCGAGCAGGCATTTCACGGCGAGGCGGCTCAGCTCCTCCCCGCCCGTCTGCACGCGCATAAAAAATCCCCCTTTCACGGAACGTTTGTAAATACTATTCCGCGAAAGGGGGCTTGATTACTCTGTTCGATTATTTCTCGTCCTGGCTGGCCGCTTTGCCGTTGGTGCCTATGGCCCACTTGGCTATCTCAATGCGGACTCTGTCCTCGCTGGTCTCGATGACGATGAAGTCATCCTTGACATGGACAATCTTGCCGACTATGCCGCCGATGGTGGTGACCTGATCGCCGACGCTGAGGCTGTCGCGCATCTCCTCGAGCTTCTTCTTGCGCTTCTTCTCGGGGCGCACCATGAAGATGTAGAGCAGGCCGAAGATGACGATGATATAGCCTATCATAAAGACAGTGCTGCTTCCGCCGGTGGAGGCGGCGCCGCTGGCGTCGGTAGCGCAGCCGGCGAGGCTGAGGCAGAACATCGCCACGACGGCGACAAGGGACAGAGTTCTCGCAAATTTTGAATTCATTTGAATACCTCCTAGTTAAGTGAATCTTATTATAGCGTTTAGCCGGACGCAATGCAAGAGCTTTTATATTCTTCTGTCCAAAATATCTCTGTATTTCGCCCAAAAGGCCGTATATTCGCCTTTGTCGAGAGCCTCGCGTATGCGGCGCATAAGCTCGTTGTAGAAATACAGGTTGTGCATCGCGGCGAAGCGCATGGCGAGCACCTCCTCCGCCTTGAACAGGTGGCGCAGGTAGGCCCTCGAATATCTCCGGCATACAGGGCAGCCGCACTCCGGGTCTATCGGCCCCTCGTCCCGCTCGTATTTCTTATTTTTCAGGTTGATTATGCCGGCCCATGTGTTCAAATGCCCGTGACGGCCGTTGCGCGTCGGCATGACGCAGTCGAAGAAGTCGACTCCGCGGTAGACCGCCTCGAGGATGTTCACCGGAGTGCCGACGCCCATGAGGTAGCGCGGCTTGTTTTTCGGCATGCACTCCTCGACGGCCTCTATGGTGTCGTACATCTCCTGAGCCGTCTCCCCCACCGCGAGGCCGCCTATGGCGTAGCCCGGCAAATCGAGCGAGGCTATCTGCTCCATATGCCGTCTGCGTATGTCGTGGAAAACCGCGCCCTGATTTATGCCGAACAGCATCTGACCGGGATTTATCGCGTTATCCATAGAGTTATACTCGGCGAGCGCCTTTTTGCAGCGCTCCAGCCAGCGGTAGGTGCGGTCGCAGGATTTCTGCACGTACTCGCGCGGCGAGGGTATTTTGATGCACTCGTCGAAGGCCATGGCGATATCCGAGCCGAGGTTTGACTGTATCCTCATGCTCTCCTCCGGCCCCATGAATATTTTTCTGCCGTCGACATGCGAGTTGAAGCGCACTCCGTCCTCGTTTATCTTTCTCAGGCTCGCGAGCGAGAAGATCTGAAATCCGCCGCTGTCCGTGAGCATGGGGCCGTCCCACGTCATGAACTTATGCAGGCCGCCGAGGTCGCGTATCAGCTCGTCGCCGGGGCGGACGTGCAGATGGTAGGTGTTCGACAGCTCCACCTGACAGCCTATGTCTTTGAGGTCGGCGGCACTGAGGCCGCCTTTGATGGCCGCCTGGGTGCCGACATTCATGAAAACCGGCGTCTCCACGACGCCGTGCGGTGTCTCGAGGCGGCCGCGTCTGGCGCGCCCCTCCTGTTTTAAAAGTGTGAACAAGCGAAGCTTTCCCCCTGTATTTTACTCGATGAACATGGCGTCGCCAAACGAGAAGAAGCGGTAGCGCTCCTGCACGGCAATGTCGTATGCGTGCAGAATGTTCTCCCTCCCCGCCAGGGCGGAGACGAGCATGATGAGCGTGCTCTCCGGCAGGTGGAAATTCGTCACCAGCGCGTCGAGACATTTGAATTTATAGCCCGGATAGATGAAGATATCCGTCCAGCCGGAGGTCTCCGGCAGGGTGCCGTCCTCCAGAGCGAAGCTCTCGACGGTGCGGCAGGATGTCGTGCCGACGCAGACGACGCGCCCGCCGCGCTTTTTCGTCTCCGTGACTATACGCGAGGTGCGCTCCGGGACTATGCAGAACTCGGAGTGCATCTCGTGATCCTCTATTCGCTCGGATTTCACCGGGCGGAAGGTGCCGAGGCCGACGTGCAGCGTGATATAGCAGACGTTTATGCCCATGGCCTCGATTTTTGCGAGCAGCTCCTTTGTGAAGTGCAAGCCCGCCGTCGGCGCGGCGGCGGAGCCCAGCTCGCGGGAATAGACGTTCTGGTAGCGCTCGTTGTCCTGCAGCTCCACCTTTATATACGGGGGCAGCGGCATTTTGCCGAGGCGCTCCAGCACCTCGAGAAAGACGCCCTTATAATTAAAATGTATGATGCGCTTGCCGCCCTCGACGACTTCCAGCACCTCGGCGGTGAGCTCGCCGTCGCCGAAGGTCAGCTCCGTGCCGGGTCTGGTCTTTTTGCCCGGGCGGGTGAGGCACTCCCAGTTGCCCTCGCCCAAATCGCGCAGCAGCACTACCTCGACGCTGCCGCCGGTCTTGCGGCTGCCGATCAGGCGCGCGGGCAGCACCCGCGAGTCGTTCAGCACAAGGCAGTCGCCGGGGCGCAGGTACTCCGGCAGGTTATAGAAGTGGCGGTGCTCTATGGCGCCGGTATGCTTGTCCAGATGGAGCAGGCGCGACTCGTCGCGCTTTTCGATGGGCGTCTGCGCTATCAGCTCCTCCGGCAGGTAAAAGTTGAAATCCGATTTGTTCATGCTGAGTAAACTCCCTTTGATGTGTCGACGCCGGTGAAATAGAAGCAGATTATCTCGGCGTAGCTCATGCCGTGCACCTTGGCCATGGAGTAGGCGCCCCACTGGCTCATGCCGACATTGTGTCCCCAGCCGCCGCCTTCTATTATATATTTGCCGCTGTCATCGTCGAACTCTATTGTAAAATGTATGCTTGGCAGGCTGAGCACGCTGTAGGTGTTGCTCTTGGTCACCGAAACTCTGGTGCCGTAGTCGTCATAGAAGGTGAGGCGGCTCATATTGCCGACATCCGTGTACTCCGGCTCGACGCTCGTGACGTCGTCTATGCTGTAGCCCTTGGAGCGCAGCTTCTGCCCCAGCTCCTCCGGCGTGAACTCATAGCTCCAGCTCTTGTAGTTGAAGTCGACGTCCGCCTCGTAGGGGTCTATCTTGCCGCGCAGGTAAGGCAGCGCCGTCGCCCAGACGTCCTCGCTGCTGGCGGTGGCCCCACCGTCGGACGAGAAGAAGAATGTCGTGCAGAGCTCACCGTCGTAGGTGACGTAGAGTCCCGCGGTCTCGTCGACGGCGGCGTCCGTCGTCGCATTCGCAGAGTTGGTGCCGCGGTAGACCTGGGAATAGGTGTCGTTCGTGACATCGAAGCCGTAGCTGCCGTACTGGCCGTAGTTGGCGGCGGCGTAGGTGCGGGCGCACATGGCCTGCGCCTTCAGCGCCTCCTTCGGCCAGGACGCGCTCATCTCGTAGGGGATAACGCCTTTGACGTAGTCCTCCATGTCGACGTAGTTCACGACGGTCATGTTGTTGCCGGTGTGGCGGAAGAACTCGAAGCCGCCGTAGTAGCGGTAGCCGGTGGCGCCGTCGCCGCCGACGGTGGTGACGGCCTTGCCGGAGCTCGAGATGGGCATGATGCCGAGCGAGCTGTCGGAGCCGCAGTCGTACTCAAATATGATATCGGTAGTGCCCGTGCGGGTGACGACCACGCAGCGGCTGCTGGCGGTGTAGGCCTCGCCGCTCAGCCCGCGGCTGGCCATGGCCTCGGCGGCGTCGGCGGAGCTCTTGTAATTGCCGACGAGGACGCAGAAGCTGCCGTTGTAGTAGGCGGGGAAGCCGCCCTCGTATTTCGAGGCCGCGGACTCGGCCTCGCTGTAAGATGAGTATGTACCGCTGAGTTTAATATGGTAGCAGCCGACGGTGCCGCCGCTCACATAGACGTTGGTGTCCTTCATCACGGTGAGGTCTTTCTCGGAGGTGGAGCCGAGGCTGTGGAAATCGCGGTCGGAGTCGAAGTAGCCGAACTCAAAGCCGCTGCCGGTGCTGTTCGCCACGCGGCAGTACTCGACGGAGCTGTCGCGCGCGGAGCTGTAATAATAGTAGAGGCCGACCTTGACGGTGTCGTTTTGGATCTTTATGCTGGTGGAGCCAATCTCGCCGACGTCGATCTCGCCGCTCTCCGGGGTCTCGGCGGAGCCGACCTGCTCCAGCCCGGAGGCCGTGAGCGCATAGATAGTTCCGCCCGGCAGCTTCGACGAGCCGCCGGAGCCGACGGCGTAGGCCGAGCTGAGCGAGCCGCTCAGGGTGTCCTCGCTGGTATTCACATAATATTTCGCCGCGGCGAGGCCCGGCATCGTTATACATATAACTAAAACAATGGTCAAAAAGCATGTAAAAATATGCTTCTTCTGCGAATATTTCATATAATAATCCCCTCCTCAGGGAGCCCCTTTGCGGTTGACGTTAGTACTTTGCTGTGTTATCATTATTTAAACCATCTATATCAGAACCGCCGCAAGTCGACAGTAAATATCATTATATAAGAATTCCTGCGCTTTTTCAAGAGTCGGGAATATTTTTATATAATAACGCTGTGCTCCGCGGCGCCGTTTCGGAATAGAATAAGCTGTCAGAGAATAACGATGAGAAAGGAAGTCGATTATGAAAAAGTATAAAGTCGGTGTCATTGGCGGTACCGGTATGGTCGGCCAGCGCTTTGTCTCCCTCATCAGCGAGCATCCCTGGTTCGAACTCAAGGTCATCGCCGCCAGCCCCCGCAGCGCCGGCAAAACCTACGAAGAGGCGGTCGGCTCTCGCTGGGCGCTCGATGTGCCCATGCCCGAATCGGCTAAGAAAATCATCGTCAAAAGCGCTCAGGACGACGTCAAGGCCATCGCCGACGAGGTCGACTTCGTCTTCTCCGCTGTCGATATGAAAAAAGAGGAGATTGCGGCCCTCGAGGAGGAATATGCCAAGTGCGAGTGCCCCGTCGTCTCCAATAACAGCGCCCACCGCTGGACGCCCGACGTCCCCATGGTCGTGCCCGAGATCAACCCCGAGCATCTCGACGTCATCGCCGCCCAGAAAAAGCGCCTCGGCACCAAGCGCGGCTTCATCGCTGTCAAGTCCAACTGCTCGCTCCAGAGCTACGTTCCCGCCCTGCATCCGCTCAAGGATGAGTTCGGCCTGAACAAAGCACTTGTCTGCACCTATCAGGCTATCTCCGGCGCCGGCAAGACCTTCGAGAGCTGGCCCGAGATGGTCGACAACGTCATCCCCTACATCGGCGGTGAGGAGGAGAAATCCGAGCGTGAGCCGCTCAAGCTGTGGGGCAAGGTCGAGGACGGCGTCATCAAGACCGCCGAGAGTCCGTCCATCACCGCCCAGTGCTTCCGTGTCGCCGCCTCCAACGGCCACATGGCCGCCGTCTTCATGAGCTTCGATAAGAAGCCCACCGAGGAGCAGATTCTCGCCAAGTGGGACAGCTTCTCCGGCCGCCCGCAGGAGCTCGGCCTCCCCAGCGCGCCCAAAAAGTTCCTCCACTACTTCACCGACCCCTCCCGCCCGCAGACCAGGCTCGACCGCAGCACTGAAAACGGCATGGCCGTCTGCATAGGCCGTCTGCGCCCCGACACCCAGTACGACTATAAGTTCGTCTGCCTCAGCCACAACACCCTCCGCGGCGCCGCCGGCGGAGCCGTCCTCCTCGCGGAGCTGCTCTGCGCCGAGGGCTATATTGAAAATAAGTAAAACATATCTTTCTGAATCTGTTTTGGAGGTTAGTTTAATATGAAGACTCCCGTGTTCACCGGCTCCTGCACCGCCATCGTCACCCCCTTCCACAACGGCGCCATCGACTTCGACAAGATGGCCGAGTTCATCGACTTCCAGTACGAGGGCGGCACCTCTGCTCTGGTCGTCTGCGGCACCACCGGCGAGAGCGCCACGCAGACCATCGAGGAGCATGAGCAGCTCATCGACTTCAGCGTCAAGCACACCGCAGGCCGTATGAAGATCATCGCCGGTATCGGCAGCAACGACACCAACACCGCTTACGAGCTCGCCGTCGCGGCCAAGGCCTCCGGCGCCGACGCCACCCTGATGGTCACCCCCTACTACAACAAGACCTCCCAGCGCGGCCTCGTTCAGCACTTCACCTACGTCGCCGACAGGGTTGACATCCCCATGATCCTCTACAACGTGCCCAGCCGCACCTCCATCGGCATTGCCGCCGACACCTACGCCATCCTCGCCAAGCACCCCAACATCAACGGCGTCAAGGAGGCCGCCGGCGACTTCTCCCTCATCTCCCGCACCATGAAGCTCTGCGGCGACAATCTCAACATCTGGAGCGGCAACGACGACAACACCCTGCCCATGATGGCCATGGGCGCCAAGGGCGTCATCTCCGTCTTCACCAACATCCTCCCCCGCCCCATGGCAGACCTCTGCGACCTCTGCCTGAAGGGCGACTTCGCCGCCGCGCGCGAGATTCACAACAAGTACTCCAACCTCTTCCACGACCTCTTCATCGAGACCAACCCCATCCCCGTCAAGACCGCCATGAACCTCATGGGCATGGACGCCGGCGAGCTGCGCCTCCCGCTGTGGGAGATGGCCCCCGCCAACGTCGAGAAGCTCAGAGCCAGCCTGCTTGAAGTCGGCGTGAAGCTCGTCAAGTAAAGGCGGTTCACCATGCCAAAGATAATAATTTCCGGCTGCAATGGCCGGATGGGTCAGGTCGTCACCCGCATGTGCGCCCAGCGCGAGGGCTTCGAGGTCGTCGCCGGCTTTGACAAAAACGCCGTCAAGCTCTCCGACTACCCCGTCTACGCCGAGCCCATGGAGTTTGCCGGCGAGGCCGACGTCATCATCGACTTCTCCAACGCCTCCTCCATCGAACCACTGCTCGCCTACGCCGTCCGGCGCAAAATCCCGGCGGTCATATGCACCACCGGCCACAGCCTCGAGCAGCTCGAGATGATTAAGGCGGCCTCGAAGCAGGTGCCCATCTTCCGCTCCGGCAATATGTCGCTCGGAATTAACCTGCTCACCAACCTGCTCAAAAAGGTCGCGGCCGTACTCGGCGAAAACTACGATGTCGAGATCGTCGAGCGCCACCACCGCATGAAGGTCGATGCCCCCAGCGGCACCGCCATCATGCTGGCCGACGCCGTGAACGAGGGTCTGCCCTACGACGCCGAGTACGTCTACGAGCGTCAGAGCGTGCGCAGGCAGCGCGGCGACCACGAGATCGGCATCTCCGCCGTGCGCGGCGGCACCATAGTCGGCGAGCACGAGGTGCTGTTCTGCGGGCCGGACGAGGTCATCGAGTTCAAGCACACCGCCTACTCCCGCGAGGTCTTCGCAAACGGAGCCGTCGCCGCCGCCGAGTACATGGCGGGCGTCTCCGAGCCGCGCATGTACGACATGAACGACGTGCTAGCGGGCAAAATATAAGTTTATTCAGTGCAGTCCGTCCGGGCTGCACTGATTTTTAGGAGGTAATCCCATGCGCCCGGAGGAATTTATCCGCATTATGGACACGGCAGAGAAAATGAAGTGCAACACTCGCCACTCATGGACGAGTTCAGGGCGGCACGAGAGCGTCGCCGAGCACAGCTGGCGCCTCTGCCTGATGGCCTACTTCGCGCGCGACGAGTTCCCGGAGGCGGACATGGACAAGGTGCTGCGCATGTGCCTCCTGCACGACATCGGCGAGGCCTTCACCGGCGACATCCCCGCCTTCCGCAAGACCAAGAGCGACCAGGAGACTGAGAGCGACGTCGTCGGGCGCTTTATCGCCTCCCTCCCGGAGCTGTACCGCTCTGAGCTCGGCGGGCTTTTCGACGAGATGGAGGCGCTCGCCACGCCGGAGGCGCGCATCTACAAGGCGCTCGACAAAATGGAGGCCATCATCCAGCACAACGAGGCCGATGTCTCGACCTGGCTGCCGCTGGAATACGACCTCAATCTCACCTACGGCGTCCCGGAGTCGCACGCCGCGCCCTGGCTTGAGCAGCTGCGGAGCGAGCTGATTGAGATCACAAAATCGAAAGCGCCGGAATACTACAACAAGCAGCCCTGATGGGCTTGTACCATAATAACGCAAGCAAGCAGCCCTGACGGGCTGCTTGTTTCACTGAAAAGCTGCGCTTTTCATGTGAAACTGTCATATCTAACGCGAGGCGGGTCTTGCCCCCTCGCGCTCCCCCGCTGCTCTAATGTCTGTAATCGCAGCTTCAGTTATTGCATAGCAACAAGCAGCCCTGACGGGCTGCTTGACTTTTTCTGTAATTTTTGTTACCATTGCAGGTATGCGAGGTGATTCAATGAGACAAAAGCTCTGCTTTTTAATAATTCTCGCCATTATGCTGAGTCTGGCCGCGCCCGCGCTCGCCTTCTCCGACGTCGCAGGCAGCGCCTGGTATGCCGAAGCCGTCGACTATGTTGTGGAAAACGGCCTGTTTCAGGGCACGGGCGCCGACACCTTCTCCCCCGACGCCACTATGACCCGCGGCATGTTTATGACCGTACTCGGCCGCATGGCCGGTATCTCCACCGACCTCACGGCGGCGGGCGTCATCACGAAAACCTACGTCAACCTGCGCTCCGAGCCGAACACCAGCTCCGAGAAGCTCGACATGCTCGACATCGGCGAGGCCGTCGAGGTCATAGGCTACGAAAACGGCTGGTACCGCGTCCGCACCGGCGGGCAGACAGGCTACATCAGGAACGACCTCATGAGCGCCACCGTCGACGGTCTCGCCGACGTGCCGTACACCGCATACTACGCCCCATACGTCGCCTGGGCATACCGCTGCGGCATTGCCTCCGGCAC
>CALWXY010000077.1 GCA_944385595.1 uncultured Oscillospiraceae bacterium | reverse complement strand
AGGTCGTCATGGCGGCGGGCACGAACAAGGACATGTACAGCATAGAGAAGGCGGCGAAGCAGGCCGACCCCGGCTCATTCATGGTGGTGATGGAGTCGAGCGAGGTGCACGGCGAGGGCTTCCGCGTCACGCGTGTCGCCGAGGCGGAATGAAAAAGTCCTCCCGGATGGGAGGACTTTTTCATATTCGCTCATATGTTAGAAAGCGGTAGCGCACGCCGTTTTCCTCGTGCCAGGGCGAGCTGTCGGCGATGCGCCAGTCGGCGCTCTGGTCGAGGTTTTCGAAGAACACATCCGACTCCGGGACGCAGTCGAGCATGGTGACATGCACTCTGCCGCACATGGGCAGGAGGCTGCGGTAGACGCTCGCGCCGCCGATGACGAAGGCTTTTTCGGACTGCTGCGCGAGCTGCGCCGCGCTCTCCGGCGTGTGCGCGACCTCGGCGCCGGGGATCTCGATGTTCTGGCGCGTGACGACGATGTTCCGCCGCCCCTTGAGCGGGCGTCCGCCGGGGAAGTCGGCGAGCGTCCTGCGGCCGACGATGACGGCGCCGTCGCCCGTCACCTCGCGGAAGTGCCGCCTGTCGGCGGAGACGACTATGGGCTGGGTGCCGTCTTTCCCTATGCCCCAGTCGGAGTAGACTGCAACTATGGCCTCGAGCATATCACACCGCCACCGGAATCTTGTCGCCGAACTCGGCGTACTCGTAGTTTTTCAGCTCGAAGCTGTCGCGCGTGAACCTGTAGAAGTCGTCGACAGACTTGTCGATGATGAACTCCGGCGCCTTTTTCGGCTCGGCGGAGAGCATTTTCTCGACGAGCGGGACGTGCCTGTCGTAGATGTGGGCGTCGGCGATGACGTGTACCAGCTCGCCGACCTTGAGGCCGGAGACCTGCGCCATCATGTGCGTGAGCACGGCATACTGGCAGACGTTCCAGTTGTTGGCGGCGAGCATGTCCTGGCTGCGCTGGTTGAGGATGGTGTTGAGCGTGTCGCCGGTGACGTTGAAGGTCATCGAGTAGGCGCACGGATAGAGCGCCATCTCATGCAGATCCTCGAAGTTATAGATATTCGTGAGTATGCGGCGCGAGGCGGGGTTGTGCTTCAAATCGTAGAGCACGCGGTCGACCTGGTCGAAGTCGCCCTCCGGGTAGTGGTGCTTGATGCCGAGCTGATAGCCGTAGGCCTTGCCTATGGAGCCGTTTTCGTCGGCCCACTCGTCCCAGACTCTGGCGCGCAGCTCGTGTACGTTGTTGCTCTTTTTCTGCCAGATCCAGAGCAGCTCGTCGATGGCGGACTTGAGATAGGTGCGCCTGATGGTGAGTATGGGGAACTCTTTGGAGAGGTCGTAGCGGTTGACTATTCCAAAGCGCTTGACGGTGTGGGCGGGTGTGCCGTCCTCCCAGCGGGGGCGCACATCGCAGTCAGTGTCCCACCAGCCGTTGTCGATGATGTCGCGGCAGTTTTTTATGAAAATTTCATCTGCTATACTCATTTTCGGCCTCCCAAAGCTTTTTTACAATTCTAACACACTTGAATTAGCGCGGCAAGTGTGAGAAAATTAACTGATGAATTCAGGATAAGCGGGGGAATTGACATGCCTTCACAGTGGAAGCTCAGTCCGGATGAGCTGCACAAAACCTATGTCGCGAATACGGAGGCCTTTTACAAGGTCGCGGGGCGCGCGCTCGCCCCGGAGCTGGACGAGTTCATGGCGCGCTGCGCCACGGGGCTGTTCCGGCGCTCCGGCGCGGTGACCCAGACCCAGGTCGACGCGATAAACGCCCTCTACTCCAAGGGCAGGCCGCGGCCCGGCTGGCTGCTGTGGCAGCTCACGGAGACGGTCTGCGCCTCCGGCGAATTCCTGCCGCCCATGTTCTTCTGGAGCCTCGCCGAGAGCGACGTGAAGAGAGGCACGGCCAACTCCCGCATTTTCATCCGCATGATGACGAATATCATGCTGAGCCTCGCCGCGGCTGACGACGATGTGAGCGCCGCCGAGGCCGAGTATATCACCGCCTGCGGCGAGTCGCTCGCCGCGATATGCGACTCCGCCGGGGTCAAAAAGAGCAGACCCGCCATCCGCGCGGGCGACTATGTGACGAGCGCCGAGCCGCCCTTTGCCGAGAAGCACAGCCCCGCCCCGCAGCCCGCCGCCGCACAGCAGGCACAAACTCCGCCGGAGAAGCCGGAGCGCAGCCTCGACGAACTGCTCGCCGAGCTGGACGGCCTCGTCGGCCTCGGCGAGGTCAAGCGCTAGGTCAAGAGCCTCGTGAACCTCGTCCGCATACGCGCTCTCCGCTCCGCCGAGGGCCTGCCGACGCCGGACGTCAGCCTCCACCTCGTGTTCACCGGCAACCCGGGAACCGGCAAGACCACCGTCGCCCGCCTGCTCGGCGAGATTTACGCCGCCATCGGCGCAATCAGCACCGGCCAGCTGGTGGAGGTCGACCGCTCCGGGCTGGTGGCCGGCTACGTCGGCCAGACGGCCATGAAAACCGCCGAGGTGGTGAAGAGCGCCATCGGCGGCATACTGTTCATCGACGAGGCCTATTCCCTCGCGAGCGGCGGCGAGAACGACTTCGGCCGCGAGGCCATAGACACCCTGCTCAAGGCCATGGAGGATCACCGCGACGAGCTGGTCGTCATAGTCGCGGGCTATCCGGGGCCTATGGAGCGCTTCATAGATTCAAACCCCGGCCTCGAGTCCCGCTTCAACAAATATATCTTCTTCCCGGACTACAACGGCGCGGAGCTGATGGACATCTTCAAAATGCGCTGCGAAAAAGGCGGCTACGTCCTCTCGCCGGAGGCCGAGGGCTACGCGCAGGCGCATTTCGAGGACATGTACGCAAAGCGCGACGGCAATTTCGGCAACGGGCGCGACGTGCGCAACTATTTCGAGGACTGCGTGTCCCGCCAGGCCAACCGCCTCGCCGCCATGGAATCGCCAGACCGCGACGCGCTGATGACCCTAACCCTCGAGGACATGGAGGACAGGCCAGATGCTGAGTGACATCAAGCTGCTGCTGCTCGACATGGACGGCACTCTCTACCTCGGCGACGAGGTCATCCCCGGCGCGCACGACTTTGTCCGCGCCATCGCCGAGACGGGCAGACGCTATATCTACCTGACGAACAACTCATCCCGCGCGGGGGCAGACTATGTGCCGCGCCTGCGAAAGCTCGGCTTCCCGTGCGAGGAACGCGACGTGTTCTCCTCCGGCATGGCGACGGCCATGTACCTCAATGAGCGCCACCCCGGCGAGGGCGTGTTCCTCGTCGGCACAGCGGCATTCGCCCGCGAGCTGACGGAGGCGGGCGTGCGCCTCACCGAGGAGAATCCCACAGTCGTGGTCGCAGGCTTCGACACGGAGCTTAACTACCGCAAGCTGGAGCTCGCGGTGCGCTATCTGCGGCGCGGCGCGGCGTTCGTGGCCGCGAATCCCGACTGGGTCTGCCCCATGCCGGGCGGCGAGGTGCTGCCCGACTGCGGCAGCATCTGCGCCCTGCTCACAGCCGCGAGCGGCAGGGAGCCGACCTACATAGGCAAGCCGAACCGCAATATGGTTGACATAATATCGAAAATGACCGGCGTGCCGAACAGCTCCATCGCCTGCGTGGGCGACAGACTGTACACCGACATCGCGGTGGCGAAAAACGCCGGAGCGCTTGCAATATGTGTGCTCTCAGGCGAGAGCAGCGAGGATGACATTGCGGCCTCCGACGTGAAGCCAGACCTCGTCTTCCCATCGGTGCTCGAGCTGGGCGAGGCGCTGAGATTGACATAATATAGTTTACATAACATAATAACAGCGCCCCCTGACGGGAGCGCTGTATTTCTCAGTATCTGGGTTTGGGGAGATAGCCCTCGAAGATGACGCAGTCGTGGCTGGACTCCGGGCCGGGGGTGCGGGATGTCCAGGCGAAGCTCATGGCGCCCATGCGCTCGGCGAGGCGGACGGCGAAGGTTTTCTTCTCAAGGCGGTGGGCTATGAAATGCGGCCTTGCGAGGAAGTTTGTGATGACGTGGGC
>CALWXY010000076.1 GCA_944385595.1 uncultured Oscillospiraceae bacterium | reverse complement strand
GCCGCGGCGAGGCGCGCGTGTTCCTCAGCCGAGAGGTGCATGTGGTCGCCCCCGCCGTAGCTCACGAGGCCGCTCGCGTCGAAAAACGCGCAGCCCATGCGCTCCGCCAGCTCGCGGAAGAGCTGCGGCAGCGCCCTCGTCTTTTCCGCGCCGCCGCGCCCCATTATGGCGGAGCTGAAAGGGTCGGTCTCGACCTCGTCGGGCAGAGGCGCGGGCGAGGCTATGAGTATGCGCGGCTCATGCGCCCAGCATGGCGCGGCCTGCGCCCTGCGCACAAGGCGCTCAAGCCCGCGGGTTATCATCACCGGCGACGCCGCGAAGCACTCGCGCGCGTCGTTGGTGCCGAGCATGATTATAAGCAGCTCCACCGGCTCGTGGCTCATCAGGCATGGCCAGACATAGTCTATGGCGGCCATGCCGAACTCCGTCGGGTCGCTGAACACGGTGGTGCGTCCGCTCAGACCCTCCTCAATCACCAGGCAGTCCCCGCCCAGAGCCGACTGCAGCAGGCACGGCCAGCGGACGCTCTCATCGTAGCGGCCTCCGGGTGCGGCGGGCGCGTAGCCGTGGGTATTCGAGTCGCCCAGGCAGACGATGTGCTTTCTCATACGCTCACTTTATCTCCGGCAGCGACGCGGCCGCGGCGGACTGCCCCACGCGGCGGAACTTCTCGTCCGGCAGGGTGGGGTTAATCTTCTTCGCTATCTCGGGGTACTCGTCCGCCATGACGGCCTTGCAGGTGTCGAGTATGAGGTCGCCGCCCTTGCCGGACATGACGCGCCCCAGCAGCAGGACATGCTTATACTCATACATATCATAATAAAATGCCAGCGCGTGCGCGAGGTAGACGCCTATGCTCTCGTAAATCGCGGCGGCGCGCTTGTCGCCATCCTCCATCAGCTTCTGCACGACCTTGAGCTTCTCGGCGGGCGAGAGCTTCTCGTCCAGCTCGATTCCGGCGGCGGGGGCGAGCTTTATCACGCTGTCCTGCGAGAAGTATTTCACGCCGCAGCCTATGTCGCCCGACCACTCGTCGACCATCGCGCCGGGGTTCGCGTCCACGGGAACAAATGCCAGCTCGTTCAGCCAGCCGGTGATGTTGCCGTTTGCGTCGACGTAGCCGACGGCCTCGCTCGTGCCCATGGCTATGCCGAGGACGTTGTTGTCGTCGAGGCTCATGGCGCCCGCGAGGGCGGAGACGTCGCCGTCGTTGCAGACGACTATGGGCACGTCGCCAATCTCCTTCGCCGCGCGGAGGTAGATGTCCTTGACCTTGGCGTCAAAGAGGTCCTTCGGCACCTTGAGGAACAGCGAGGCGACCATGGTTCTGTTGTTTATGTATATGCCCGCCGACGAGACGCCTATGGCGTCGACCCGCGGCATGTGCGCCGCCGCCGTCTTCATCGCGTCGACTATGCCCTGGAAGTGGTAATCCGGGTCCTCGGTGGTCTTGGGGAACCAGACGACCTCCTCGGAGAACACGCTCTCGCCGTCGATGACGGCGGAGACCTTGCGGTCGCTGCCGCCCGCGTCGAAGCCTATGCGGCAGCCGTCGAGGTGGCGGCCTATGGCCTCCGGGCTGCTCTTCTCCTCCGGCAGCTCCTCGCACAGCACGACCTCAAACGGGCGCTCGTACACGCCGGCCATGAAGTCGGCGTCGAAAGCGCGCGAGCCGCCGGGGGCGTAGGCCGCTTTCAGCGTCTTATAGATTTCCTCGTCGCCGCGGACGTAGACCTTGAAGCCGCCTTTCATCCAGAGCACCGTCTTCACCAGGCGGTCGACGTAGTATTCGTCGGCCTTCGCCATGTCCGGCGTGCCGTGGATGAAGGTCTCATACACGGCGGTCTGTCCGCCGGCGCGCTCGACGGCTATGCCGAGCGGCTTTTTCGCGTCCTTGAGGAAGGCCTCGTTGAATTTGTGCAGGGGCATGTAGCCGGGGTCGAGCGCCGGGGCGTGTTTGAGCGTGAACTCTATGCCGTGACAATTCATAAAATATACCTCCATACCCGAAATTTCAGGGTTTTCGACTTCTTTCGCCGCGGTGGATATTATAAATTATACTGGACAGGCAAAGCCCGCCCTTCGATGGGCACATTATAGCACAGGCCGCCCGTCTTGTCACCCCCAACAAAGAAAATTATTTTCTAAACATTATTTTTGTTGAAAAACACTTTCCCCGGTGTTAATATGTAGTCAGACATAAAGGTTTGCTCGTGGTCTATACATATATCTTATTAAGGAGTGTTGAATATGGACAACAACAGACAGTTTCTCCTCGAGAGCCGCGAGTGGATTCGCGGCCAGCTCGGGAGAAGCATAGATTTCTGGCTCAAAAACGGCATGGACAAGGTAAACGGCGGCATATACACCTGCCTCGACCGCCGCGGCGAGGTCTACTCCACCGACAAGAGCGTCTGGATGCAGGGCCGCTGTGCCTGGACCTTCGCCTACCTCTGCGCCGTCTACGGCGTCAAGGACGAGTGGCTCGAGGCCAGCCGCAGCTGCCTCGACTTCATGGAGAAATACTGCATCAACCGCTCTGCCGGCAGGCGCATGTACTTCACCGTCACCGGCGACGGCAAGCCCCTCCGCCAGCGCCGCTACTGCTTCTCCGAGGGCTTCTACTGCATCGCCAACGCCGAGTACTACGGCGTCACCGGCGACAGGGACTGCCTCATCCGCGCCAGAGAGGCCTATGAGCTGATTTGGCAGCTCAACAACGGCCTCATCGCCGACCCCGCCGGCCTCGGCCCCAAGACCATCCCCGAGACACGCTCCGGCAGAGCCCTCGCAAACCCCATGATATACCTCAACATCACCTCCGTCCTCACCAGGGTCGACCCCGAGCAGCGCGAGCTCTACGCCCTCCGCGCCAGAGAGTGCACCGACCAGATCTTCCGCTACCACGTCAAGCCCGAGCTCGGCTGCACGCTCGAGAGCGTCGGCCCCAACGGCGAGTTCCGCGGCGACGTCACCGAGGGCAGAGTCGTGAACCCCGGCCACGACATCGAGTGCTCCTGGTTCATCATGGAAGAGGCCAACCGCCGCGGCGACAAGGAGCTATACCGCGGCGCCATGGAGATCTTCGACCGCGCCATCAACGCCGGCTGGGACAAGGAATACGGCGGCCTGCTCTATTTCATCGACTGCCTCGGCAAGCCCCCCGAGTCCTACGAGCACGACATGAAGCTCTGGTGGCCGCACGACGAGATCCTCATCGCCTCCATGATGATCTACCGCGACACCGGCGAGCAGAGATACCTCGACTGGTTCAAAAAGACCCTCGACTACTGCAAGACCTATTTCGCCGACGAGGAGTTCGGCGAGTGGTACGGCTACCTCAGACGCGACGGCAAGCCCACCATGCCGCCCGCCAAAGGCAGCACCTTCAAGGGGCCCTTCCATCTGCCGCGTATGCTGATCATGGTCGACACCATGATCGGCCAGATCCTCGACAGAGCCTGAGCCCGCTGCGCGGCGGAAATGGAGCGAACATGCAGCCCAATGAAAATATTTTTGACAAGATAAGCAGCGAGTACTATCAGCTGACCGCATCGGAAAAAAAGGTCGCGGACTACATATCGTCACACAAAACTGAAACACAGTACATGTCCATCTCCCAGCTCGCCGAGTCCTGCTCAGTCGCGGAGGCCACAGTCTCCCGCTTCTGCCGCAGGCTGGGCTACAAGGGCTACAGCATGTTCAAGCTCGCGGTCGCAAGCTCCGCCGTCAGCCTCTCCGGCCCCGACCCCGACAGGCTCATCGAGCAGAGCGACACCATCCCCGAGCTCTGCCGCAAGCTCTACGCCCTCGACTGCGACGCCATCGTTCAGACCATGGAGATGATCCGCCCCGCCGATATCTCCACCGCCTGCGACTTCATGCAGAACGCCGACAAGGTGCTCTGCATGGGCCAGGGCGGCTCCATGATCATGGCAAACGAGGCGGCCCACCTCTTCTCCACGGCCATGCCGGGCTTCCTCCCGGTCTATGACTCGCACCTGCAGACCATCGCCGCCGCCACTCTCAGCCCGCGCGACGCCGTCCTCTTCTTCTCCTACTCCGGCTCCACCCGCGAGCTGGTCGACACCCTCGCCATAGCACGCGAGCAGAAGGCCAAAATCATCCTCGTCACCCACTTCTTCAAGTCCCCGGCCTCCGCCTTCGCGGACGTGATTCTCCGCTGCGGCTCAAACGAGGGGCCGCTCCAGCCCGGCTCCATCCCCGCGCGCATGGCGCAGCTCTTTATCGTCGACCTGCTCTTCGCCGAGCTCTGCCGCCGCCGCGGCCAGGAGGGAGCGGAGGTCAGAAAGCGCGTCGCCGCCGCCCTCGCCACCAAGCATATTTAATCGCGTGAAAATTTTTCTCAGGGGTCTATAATTTCTGAAAATTATATCCCATTAACTATTGACAATATCAACAAAGTTGGTTACAATGCATGTAAGAGTTCTGGTAAAACTACCAGTTTTCTCAAATTTCAAGGAGGGTAAAATTGATGAAAAAATTTCTTGCACTTCTCCTGGCACTCTGCATGATCTTCAGCCTCGCCGCCTGCGGCGGCTCCACCGAGAGCGCGGCTCCCGAGTCGAGCGCGCCCAGCTCCACCGCGCCTGAGGGCGACACCGTCGACCTCGTGCTGTGGACCTACCCCGTCGGCACCCTGGCCGACAACCTCGACGGCGTCATCGCCGCCTTCAACGAAGTCCACCCCGAAATCAACATCAGCTATGAGCTCCTCGACTACCAGAACGGCGACACCAAGGTGACCTCCGCCATCCAGGGCGGCACCGCGCCCGACCTCATCTTCGAGGGTCCCGAGCGCCTCGTCGGCAACTGGGGCCGCAACGGCCTCATGGTCGACCTCGCCGACCTCTGGGCCGAGGACGCCGCCGGCGACATCTCCACCGGTGTTGCCGAGGCCTCCCAGCTCGACGGCGCCTACTATATGTACCCGCTGAGCGTCACCGCGCACTCCATGGCCATCAACTATGAGGCCTTCGAGGCCGCCGGCGCCCTCCAGTACATAGACGAGGAGACCCGCACCTGGACCACTGACGACTTCGTGGCCGCCATGGCCGCCGTGCGCGACGCCATCGACGCCGGCACCATCAACGTCATCACCCCGGGCATCGTCTACTGCGGCGCCCAGGGCGGCGACCAGGGCACCCGCGCGCTGGTCAACAACCTCTACTCCGGCTACTTCACCCAGGAGGACGGCACCGCCTACACCGCCGACTCCGAGGAGAACATCAAGGCTCTTGAGCTTCTCAAGACCATGGTCGACGACGGCTCCCTCGACGCGAACCTGAGCTTCGCCGCCGCCGACGAGCTGCAGGCCTTCGCCAACCAGACCTGCGCCGTCACCTTCTGCTGGAACTACTCCAACTATGTGAGCTACGCCGAGCAGACCCAGTTCACCCCGTTTGTCATGGCCTTCCCGTCTGACGACGGCGTGCCCGAGCTTGAGATGGGCATGTACGGCTTCGGCATCTTCGACAACGGCGACGACGCCAAGGTCGAGGCCGCCAAGGAGTTCATCCGCTTCGTCTGCAACGACGCCGACACCGCCGCCGAGTGCATCCGCTACACCGGCTTCTTCCCCGTCCACAGCGACATGGGCGATGTCTACGAGGGTACCGATGAGGCCGAGCTCAAGGAGCCCTTCGCCCTCATGTCCACCTACCTCGGCCGCTTCTACAACCTGACCGACGGCTGGACCGAGCAGTGCGCCCTCTGGTGGCCGATGCTCCAGCAGATCTTCTCCGGCACCGACATCCAGACCGCAGTCACCGACTATGTGACCCAGGCAAACGCTAATATCGGCTGATTTTTCCCGTGCACTCTCCGTGCCCGCTCCCTTACGAGAGGGGGCGGGCACGGTTTGGTATTTACCCAGGCAAAGAGTGAGAATTTTCAAGTTAGAGGGGAGAGACTCATGGCGCAAACCACCGTCGCGGCTCCCGCCGAGCGGAAGCCCAAAAAACCAAAGCGTTCCCAGTTCTCCGGTATGAGCAAGGCCCTTGTCCGGAGAGAGACAATCTCGGCCTACCTGTTCCTGCTGCCCAGTCTGGTGTTCTTCATAGGCTTCGTCGTAGTCCCCATGGTCATCTGCGTCGTCTACAGCTTCATGGAGTACAGCATGAAGGGCATCGAAGGCTTTGCCGGCTTCGACAACTACATCCGCATGTTCCAGGACAAGACCTTCATCCGCTCTTTCTGGAACACCGTGTTCATAGTTGTCGTCGCCGTCCCCACAGTCACCGCGTTTTCCCTGTGGGTGAGCTCCGCCATCTATAAGATGAAGGCCTTCACCCGCTCCTTCTTCCGCTGCGTGTTCTATCTGCCCGTCGTCACCGGCACCGTGGCCGTCACCGTCGTCTGGAAGTGGATCTTCAACGCCTACTACGGCATCCTCAACCAGGTCGCCGGCACCACCGGCTTCGACTGGCTCGGCAATGAGAAGACCGCCATCTGGTGCATAATCATGATCCTGTTCACCACCTCCATCGGCCAGCCCATCGTCCTCTACGTCGCCGCGCTCGGCAACGTCGACAAGTCGCTGATTGAGGCCGCCGAGGTCGACGGCGCCACCAATTTCCAGGTGTTCTGGAAAATCAAGTGGCCGCAGATTATGCCCACCACCCTGTACATACTCGTCATCACCACCATCAACTCCTTCCAGTGCTTCGCGCTTATCCAGCTGCTCACATCCGGCGGACCAAACAGCAGCACGACGACAATCATGTACTATATCTTCGATATGGTCTACAAGTTCAACGACTTCGGCTACGCCAACGCCATGGGCGTTATCCTCGCCCTGATTATAGCCGTGTTCTCGGCGCTGCAGTTCCGCATCACCAAGAGCAATTAAGGAAGGAGCTGAACGAAACATGAAAAGTAAACTGTCCGGCGGCTCCGTCGGCTACAAAATATTTACAGTCATCGTCCTTATCCTGCTGGCTCTGTTCTTCATCTTCCCGCTCTACTGGATCGTCACCGGCTCGTTTAAGGACGCCATTGCCATCAGCTCGAGAACCCCCGTCTGGTTCCCGACCCAGTTCGTGCTCGATAACTACGAGAAGCTCTTCGCACGTCCGGCTCTGCGCTGGCTGCTCAACACCGTGGTCATGGCCGTCTCCGCCATGCTCCTCACCTGCCTCACAGCCTCCCTCGCAGGCTACGCCCTCGCCAAAAAACGCTTCTACGGCCGCGGTATTCTCTTCACCATCATCATCTGCGCCATGGCCCTGCCCAAGCAGGTCATAGTCATCCCCCTTCTCCAGGAGATGAGAACCCTCGGCCTCGCCGACACGCTGCTCGCCGTCATCCTGCCGACAGTCGGCTGGCCATTCGGCGTGTTCCTGATGAAGCAGTTCTCCGAGACCATACCCACCGAGATTCTCGAGGCCGCCAGGGTCGACGGCGCCGGTGAGATCCGCACCTTCGCCACCATCGTCTTCCCGATGATCAAGCCCGGCGTCGGCGCGCTCGCCATCTTCACCTTCGTGAACTCGTGGAACGACTACTTCCTCCAGCTGATCATGCTCACCAGCAAGGAAAAGCTGACTATCTCCGTCGGTATCGCGCAGATGCAGGGCGAGATGTCGAGCGACTTCGGCCTAATCATGGCGGGCGCGACGCTCGCCGCCATACCGATAGTCGCGGTGTTCATCGCCTTCCAGAAATACTTCACCCAGGGCATATCCATGGGCGCTGTGAAAGGATGAGCATATGATTCTCGCCAAAAACAGCGACGCCGCGGCCTACCGCGGCATCTGCCCCGCCCTCGACATGGCGCTCGCGCACATCACGCCCGAGTTCCTCGGCTCGCTCGAGGACAACGTCCGCGTCAGTCTCGACGGCGACAGGGTCTACTGCACCCGCTTCTCCTACGAGACCATCCCGCCGGAGGAGGGCTTCTTCGAGGCGCACCGCCGCTACCTCGACATCCACATCATGCTCTCCGGCTCCGAGCATGTCGACGTGTCCCACCCCGACACGCTCATCCTCCGCGAGGCGCAGGAGGCCAACGACTTCTACGCCTACGACGGCGAGGCCGAGTTCCCCATGACCCTCAGCCCCGGCGAGTTCCTCGTCGTCTTCCCCGGCGACGCGCACCGCATCAAGCTGCACCCCGACGGGCAAAGGGCCGCCGTCAGCAAGGCGGTATTCAAGGTGTTCCTCGGCTGAACGCTATTACTTATGATTTGAAAGGCTGATGCTGCTATGAAAGATTTTACTAAATTCCAGGGTATCTTCCCCGCCTTCTACGCCTGCTACGACGAAAACGGCGCCATAAATCCCGAGGGCGTCCGCGCCCTCACCCAGTACTTCGTCGACAAGGGAGTGCAGGGTCTCTACGTCGGCGGCTCCTCCGGCGAGTGCATCTACCACAGCATCGACGACCGCAAGACCGTGCTCGAGAACGTCATGGCCGTCGCCAAAGGCAAGCTCGCCATTATCGCGCACGTCGCCTGCAACAACACCGCCGACAGCCGCATCCTCGCCGCCCACGCCGAGAGCCTGGGGGTTGACGCCATCGCGGCCATCCCGCCCATTTACTTCCATCTGCCCGAGCACGCCATCGCCAAATACTGGAACGACATCTCCGACGCCGCGCCCAACACCGACTTCTTCGTCTACAACATCCCGCAGCTCGCGGGCGTCGCGCTCACCATCCCGCTCGTGCGCGAGATGAAGAAGAACCCCCGCGTCATCGGCGTCAAGAACTCCTCCATGCCCGTGCAGGACATCCAGATGTTCCGCGACGAGGGTCTCATCGTCTTCAACGGCCCCGATGAGCAGCTCGTCTCCGGCCTCGCTATGGGCGCTATCGGCGGCATAGGCGGCACCTACGGCGCAATGCCCGAGCTGTATCTCCGCATATACGAGCTGCTCCGCGCCGGTCAGGTCGAGGCCGCCCGCGAGATTCAGAACGAGTGCTGCCGCATCATCTACAAGCTCTGCTCGGCGCACGGCAACATGTACGCCGTCATCAAGGCCGTCATGAGAAAGCGCGGCGGCCCCGACTGCGGAGGCGTCCGTCTCCCGCTCGCCGCCCTCATCGACAGCGACGCCGCCGTCGTCGACGAGAGCGCCGCCATGATTGACGCCGCCATCGCCAAATACTGCAAGTGAGGTGCAGCCCAATGAGAATATATGAGTGCGCCGATTACCGCGCAATGAGCCGCCAGGCGGCGAACATCATCTCCGCCGAGGTCATCTCCAAGCCCGACTGCGTGCTCGGCCTCGCCACAGGCTCCTCGCCCGTCGGCGCATACGAACAGCTCGTCGAGTGGTACAAAAAAGGCGACGTCTCATTTAAGGAGACCCGCACCGTGAACCTCGACGAGTACCGCGGTCTCGCGCCCGACCATGAGCAGAGCTACCGCTACTTCATGCAGAAAAACCTCTTCGACCACATCGACATAAATCCGGAGAACACCAATGTCCCCAACGGCCTCGCCGAGGATGTGGACGCCGAGTGCGCCCGCTATGACCGCGTCATCGAGGAGCTCGGCGGCATCGACCTCCAGCTGCTCGGCATGGGCCACAACGGCCACATCGGCTTCAACGAGCCGGCCGACAGCTTCCCCCTCGGCACCCACGTCGTGAACCTCACCGAGAGCACGATAGACGCCAACAAACGCTTCTTCGCCTCCGAGGCGGACGTCCCCCGCCAGGCGCTCACCATGGGCATACGCAGCATAGTGCTCGCGCGCCGTGTGCTGGTCGTCGTCAGCGGCAGGGACAAGGCCGACATCGTCCGCCGCGCCTTCCTCGGCCCGGTGACGCCCCAGGTGCCCGCCTCCATCCTCCAGCTCCACCCCGACGTCACACTCGTGGGCGACAGAGACGCGCTCTCCGAGCTCATGAGGGGAGGCGCAGCTCTGTGAGAATTCTCGGCGCACAGGTTTTCGGCGAGAACGGATTTGCGCAGCGCGAGCTGTGCATCGAAAACGGCCTCATTTCCGCCGGCGGCGGCGGCGAGACCGTCAGAGCCGACGGCTGCTACATAATCCCCGGTCTCACCGACCTGCACTTCCACGGCTGCCGCGGCGAGGACTTCTCCGATGGCACCGACGGCGGCCTCGCCGTCATGGCCGAGTATGAGCTGTCCCGCGGCGTCACGCAGATTTGCCCCGCTGGCATGACCCTCACCAGCGAGCAGCTGGTGAAAATCTGCTCCGCCGCCGCGAGGCACCGCGCCTCCGGCGCGCCCGGCGCCGAGCTCGTCGGCGTGAACCTCGAGGGGCCTTTCCTCTCGGAGGCCAAAAAAGGCGCGCAGAACGGCGCGTGGCTGCAAAAGCCGAATCTCCCCCTGCTCGACAAGCTCATCGAGGCCTCGGATGGGCTTGTGAAGCTCGTCTCCGTCGCCCCGGAGCTTGATGGCGCAATAGATTTCGTCGGCGCGGCCTCGAAAAAGGTGGTCGTCAGCGTCGCGCACACCACCGCGGACTACGACACAGCCCTCGCCGCCTTCAAAGCGGGCGCGAGAGAGGTCACGCACATCTACAACGCCATGCCGCCATTCGCCCACCGCGACCCCGGCGTCGTCGGCGCGGCCTCGGACTCCCCCGGCGTCATGTGCGAGCTGATCTGCGACGGTGTCCACATCCACCCCGCCGTCGTGCGCGCGACATTCAAGATGATGGGCGCCGACAGGATGGTGCTCATAAGCGACACCATGCGCGCCGCCGGTATGCCCGACGGGGCCTACACCCTCGGCGGCCAGGCCGTCAACGTGCGCGGCAACCGCGCCACTCTTGAGGACGGCACCCTCGCCGGTTCCGTCACCGACCTCATGTCCTGCATGAAAACCGCCGTGTCCTTCGGCATCCCGCTGTGCGACGCCGTCCGCGCCGCCGCGGTCAACCCCGCGAAGGTGCTGGGCATCTACGACAAATTCGGCAGCCTCGAGCCGGGCAAGATTGCAAACGCCGCCGTGCTCGACGCAGATATGAACCTGAAGGCTGTCATATTCCACGGCAACGTGGTCAGCGGCTCGCTCTGAGCCGAAATTATACGGGCTCGCCGCCGCTCCACTTCCCGGCGCCGGGCACCTGAAAAGAAGGAGGATAAGCCGCCGGCCGGCGGTGCGGCAGTGTGGAGACCTGCCGTAATACCGCGCGGGTATCGCTCCCGCACGGGGAGACGCAGCTGCGGAGGCAGCGGCGCCACGGCCAATATAAAATGTCAACTGTCAGTCTGAAAAACATCTACAAAATCTACGAGGGCAACGTCACCGCCGTCAGCGACTTTAACCTTGAGATTGGCGACAAGGAGTTCATCGTCCTCGTCGGCCCCGCCGGCTGCGGAAAGTCCCCCACGCTGCGCATGGTCGCGGGCCTTGAGGAGATCAGCAAAGGCGAGCTCCACATCGACGAGAAGCTCATGAACGACGTCGAGCCGAAAGACCGCGACATCGCCATGGTCTTCCAGAGCTACGCCCTCTACCCGCACATGACGGTGCGCGAGAACATGGAGTTCCCGCTCAAGCTCCGCAAGGTCGACAAGGCCGAGATTGACCGCCGCGTCAACCAGGCCGCCGAGATTCTCGGCATCACCGAGTACCTCGACCGCAAGCCGAGAGCGCTCTCCGGCGGCCAGCGCCAGCGCGTCGCCATAGGCCGCGCGATTGTGCGCGAGCCGAAGGTCTTCCTCATGGACGAGCCGCTCTCCAACCTGGACGCCAAGCTCCGCAACCAGATGCGCGCGGAGA